>PFSC01000169.1 GCA_002788865.1 Candidatus Roizmanbacteria bacterium CG_4_9_14_0_2_um_filter_39_13 | reverse complement strand
TTGAGAGCTAAGGGCGATGACCTGAATATATGTAGTCATACATTCAGTATAATTACATTAGTATTAAGGTGTCAAGATACTAGCATGCTTATGTGTTGGTTTGGCGAAAAAGACGTAAATAAAGTCTCGAGAATTCGAGAATGTGAGTATCCTGGTTTCGAGGAAAAAGAGTTAGTGACGGTGACTTATAGAGCCCGTGAAATACAAGGAATTGAAATTCCTGGTATTTTTTGGGATGAATTTGATAGGCTTAACTCTCCTAGCTGAACTCTTCACATAAAATGATACTCCCCGACGAGAGAGCACCTCCCTGCCGGCAAGGCAAGTCGGGGAATCTCATGTCATTCTGATCCGCCAGTTGGCGGAGAAGAATCCATGGATCCTTCGGCTAATCGCCTCAGGATGACATGTTCGATGCAAAGCGTCGGGGAATTAAACCCGGAGTGGGATTAATTGTGATAAATATACAACCGCAGGGGTTGAATAAATAATGATTTGAACAAATTTATAGTTGTGTTATTGTATAAATAAACTATGAAAAATAATCAAATTATCAAACCAAATAACTTTACAGAATTTCTATTGTACAAAACGCCAAACGGCAAAGTGAAAGTAGAGATATTATTATACGATGAAAATATTTGGCTCACTCAAGCAAAAATCGCTGATCTTTTTGGGGTTGACAGAAGTGTAGTAACAAAACATCTGCGAAACATCTACACAGAGAATGAGCTTATTAAAGAAGCAACTAGTGCAAAAATTGCACAAGTTCGAAATGAGGGGGGTCGACAGGTTTCGCGAGAAGTTGAATTCTACAATCTCGACGCAATTTTGTCCGTTGGTTACAGGGTCAATAGTTCACAAGCTACCCAATTTCGTATTTGGGCGACGGAGCGCTTGAAAGAGTACATCATCAAGGGTTTTACTATGGATGATGAACGGCTCAAAACTCCCAACTACACCTTTGGCCACGATTACTTTGAAGAACAGCTGGCTCGTATTGCAGATATTCGTAGCAGTGAGCGGAGGTTTTATCAAAAAATTACTGATATCTATGCACAATGCAGTGTGGATTATGACAAAAATAGTGTCCAAGCACAGCACTTTTTTGCCACAGTACAAAATAAATTGCATTTTGCTATTTCTGGAAATACAGCAGCTGAAATCATCTCTAATCGCGTGAGTAGTGGTAAACCAAATATTGGCCTCACTAATTGGAAAAACAGCCCACAGGGACCAATTCGTAAGTCAGATATGATCGTAGCTAAAAATTATTTAGATACAGAAGAGCTGGCGGGACTCAACAATATAGTTGAGCAATACTTGATTTTTGCTGAATCACAGGCTAAACGTAAACAAGCTATGTTTATGCTGGACTGGGAGAAGAAGTTAAATGAATTTTTAAAACTGAATGATCGCGACATTTTGAACGATTTAGGAAAAATTAGTCATCAAGTGGCAGAAGCTTTGGCACGCGGAGAATTCGAAAAATACCGAATAGAACAAGATAAAAATTATATTTCTGATTTTGATCGCGAAGTGGAGAAAATTTTGGACTCTAAAAAAAGGAAATAATGTACAACCGCGGGGGTTGAATAACATATTTTGTCAACTTTTCTGACCATGAGGCGGGGGGGTGTATAATTTGGGAGAAGAGTCATTATATAAAAATTATCAGTCAGAAAACTAAAACAATATGTTTGAGTAATCGTTTAAAAATATAGATAATATTCTTCACACAGACTCTGGCTGTGGAACAGAGCTTGATTATGTCGAGCAAACATCCTGGATCCTATTCTTGAAGTATCTAGATGACCTTGAAGAAACAAAAAACACTGAAAGCAAGCTGGCGGGCAAAGAATATCAGTATATTCTTAAACCAGAGTATCGCTGGAATACATGGGCTTGTCCTAAGATGAAAGATGGCAAATTAGATCATCATAAAGCGTTGGGTGGGGATGATTTGAAAGATTTTGTAAACTTAAAACTTTTTCCATATCTTAAACAATTTCGAGCTGAAGACCCTCATATTATCGAGTATAAAATTGGTGAAATATTCAGCGAACTGAAAAATAGACTTGCCAGTGGATATAAACTCAGAGACATACTAAATATCGTTGACGATATGCACTTTCGGCTATATGAAGAAAAGCATGAGCTTTCTCATTTGTATGAAGCAAAGATTGCCAAGATGGGAAACGCAGGGCGCAATGGTGGCGAGTACTATACCCCACGACCTCTCATTAAAACGATTGTAAAAGTGGTTGATCCAAAAATTGGCGAAACGATCTATGATGGAGCTTGCGGTAGTGCTGGCTTTTTGGTTGAATCTTTTAACTATCTCACTCAAGATAAATCAAAGCTTTCATCAAGTCAAATATCAAAACTGCAGAACAGCACGTTTTATGGGAAAGAGATAAAATCTCTCGCGTATATAATCGGTATCATGAATATGATTCTCCATGGCGTGGAAGCTCCAAACATACGCCACATGAATACGTTGTCTGAAAATATAAATGATTTTCAGGAAAAGGACCGCTACGATGTGATTTTGGCTAATCCACCTTTTGGTGCTGGCATTGGTCGTGAGATCCAGCAGAATTTTCCTATCAAAACGGGAGAGACTGCGTTTCTATTCCTCCAATATTTCATCAAAATTCTCAAAGTAGGAGGACGAGCAGGAATCGTGATCAAAAATACATTCTTGAGTAATACTGACAATGCTTCAACAAGTCTCCGCAAATTATTACTTGAAAATTGCAATCTTCATACCGTTTTAGATTTGCCCGGTGGAACATTTCAAGGTGCAGGTGTGAAGACTGTTGTTTTGTTTTTTGAAAAACCCTCCTACGCTGAAGCTTCGGCGGGCAGGGGCGCTGCCACCAAAAAAGTTTGGTTTTATCAACTCAACCTTGATCGGAATCTGGGCAAAGGAAACCCACTGAATGAAAATGATCTGGCGGAATTTGTAGAGTTACAAAAAACAAAAGCAGATAGTAAAAGTTCATGGTCAATTGATACTCTTGCCCTGAGCTTGTCAAATGGGTTTGATTTGTCCGTAAAAAATCCGACCAAAAGCAATGAAGTGGTTTTGCGTGATACGAAGGAGATATTGGAGGAGATGAAGAAATTAGATGATGAAAGTGGAAAGATTTTGGAAGGTATTTTAAAATTAATTTAAAAGAATATTATGAATGAAAAAAATAACAAAATAATTATTTATAATACTGAAGACGGGCAAACAAAGATTGAAGTTAAGATGCAAGGTGAGACAGTTTGGCTTAGTCAAAAGCAGATGTCAGAGCTTTTTGATTGCAGCATGGATAACATAAGTCTGCATTTGAAAAATGTCTATTTAGAAGGAGAATTAGATGAAAAACGAACATCCGAGGATTCCTCGGTAGTTCAAAAAGAGGGTGAAAGAAGCGTCAATCGACCGATTAAGTTTTACAGCCTTGATGCTATTATTTCTGTCGGGTATAGAATAAATTCTTTGCGTGGTACACAGTTTCGTATTTGGGCTACTCAAAAACTTAAGGAATATATTATCAAGGGTTTTGTTATGGATGATGATCGCTTGGCCGAAGGCGGCGTCAAAAAAACATATTTTAAAGAGTGGGAAGAAAGAATCAGAAAAATCAGGACTTCGGAAGCGAATTTTTACCAAAAAGTCCGGGATGTTTTTGCCACTAGCGTTGATTATAATTCAAAAACCGATTACGCGCAGAAATTTTTTGCCACAGTGCAAAATAAATTTCATTTTGCGATTACCGGTTTGACTGCGGCGGAGATTATCGCAAATCGGATTGATAGCAATAAATCAAATCTCGGTTTGACGAATTGGAAAGGCGAGATAATTACTAGAGAACAAGCGCAAGTCGCCAAGAATTATTTGGAGGAATTGGAATTGAAGCGGCTTAATCTCTTGGTGGAGCAGTTTTTGTCTTTTGCGGAATTGCAAAGCGTGGAGCAAAGGGTGATGTATATGAAAGATTGGATACAAAAACTGAATAACTTTTTGATTTTAAATGACAAGAAAATTCTTGATAATCCGGGTGGCGTATCGCATATTGAAATGGAGCAAAAAGTAAGAAAAGAGTTAGAAAATTATAATCGCAAAAAGTTAAAATAAACGAGGAAGTAATAAGGTTTGCGCAAGCCGAAGGAGATTTTGCAAGAAATAAACAAACTGTATTTGGAAAGTAAGATAATTTTAGATAATATCAATCAATTTTTATAATTATGAATAATACTAAACAGAAAATTCAATGCCCTAAATGTGGAGAATCAATTTCAATTGATGATGTTTTGACACACCAAATTGAGGAAAAGATTAAAAAAGATTTTGAAATAAAACAAAAGATAAAAGAGGCGGAGCTAGAGCAGAAAGAAGCGGATTTAAAGAAACAAGCTGATACACTTGCCACGAGTAAAAAAGAAATAGATTCGGTTGTAGCAAAACAAGTAAACGATAAGATGAGTGAAGAAAGGTTAAAGCTTTACAAAGATGCCAAGACCGAAGCGGAAAAAGAGCAAAGTGCAAAAACAGCTCTCCTCGAAGAACAGCTCAAAAATAAAGAAGAAAAATTGGCTCAAGCGACAAAAAATGAGATTGAATTACGTAAAGAAAAAATAAAACTGAACGAGGAAAAACAGGCATTTGAACTAGAGAAAATGAGACAATTGGAAGAAGCAAAAAAGACAATTGTTGAAGAGGCAAACAAGAAAGCAACTGAAGAACAACAATATGTCATTGCTCAACTAAAAAAACAACTAACAGATGCAACAAAGGCCAAAGATGATTTGGCTAGAAAACTTGAACAGGGGTCGCAACAAACTCAAGGTGAAGTTTTGGAATTAGAGCTTGAAGAAATCTTAAAAGCAGAATTTCCACAAGATGAAATTGTGCCTGTGCCAAAAGGAGTAAAAGGTGCTGATGTTATTCATAAAATCATTGATCGATCCGGCCGCTTATGCGGTCAGATAATTTGGGAATCTAAAAAAACTAAAGCATGGAGCGAAGGATGGATCCAAAAACTTAAAGATGATCAACGGGCGATCAAAGCCGATTTAGCTGTAATTGTATCAATAGTTTTGCCAACAGAGGTAAAAGGATTTTCGCTTCGTGACGGAGTTTTTGTTTGTGACGTAAAATTGGCTGTTAATTTAGCTTCATTATTACGATACGATTTGTTAAAAGTTTCTGAAGCAAACAGAGCGCTAACCGGAAAAGAAGAAAAAAGGGATGTAGTTTATGCTTATGTAAACAGTGTGGATTTTAAGCAAAGAATTCAAACTATTGCGGAGGCTTTTATTGAAATGAAAAATGATATTGATAAAGAAAAAAGATCATATCAAGCGATTTGGGCAAAGAGAGAAAAGCAAGTTCAAAGAGTCATAGATAATACATTCGGAATTTATGGCGATTTAAAAGGCTTGACTGGTGGTGCAATTCAAGAAATTAAAATGCTGGAATTAGAGGATGGCAATAATACAGAATTATTATGAATATAGGTTGCATTAAAGAAATTAAAAACATCGGCACATTTGCAAACTTTGTGAATGGGGCTTCTTTAGGTTTTGAGAAACTAACTTTTATTTATGGGGTTAATACTTCTGGGAAAACTACTTTGACGGATATTTTTCAGTCTCTAAAAGAAAACAATCCTCTGATTATTCGAGCAAGAAAAACGATTCCATTACAAGTAGGACAACAAAAAGTGATTTTTTCTGATGAACAACCCTGTGCCAAGAGCACAGGGTATCAAAGACTACAACAGTCGTAACTGCATATCTTCTGGCTTCTTTCCCTGACTCTGAACATACTGCTCA
>PFSC01000160.1 GCA_002788865.1 Candidatus Roizmanbacteria bacterium CG_4_9_14_0_2_um_filter_39_13 | reverse complement strand
CGCAGGAATGACAATCGCGACGCAAGCGTCGGGGAATTAAACCCTAAAGAGAGATTAGTAATTTGTAAATTAATATTAAGGGGGTGTCACACACATATGGCAGACGAAGAAATAAAACTGAGTGCAAATCTTCAAAAAATTGCAGATCAAATCGAAAAATTGACTGTAATCGAAGTCGCAGATCTTGCGAAATATCTTGAAGAAAAATTTGGAGTCTCTGCAATGCCAATGATGGCAGCACCAGCAGTAGGAGGCGTGGTAGCAGCAGACGCAGCACCAGCAGAAGAAAAAACTGCGTTTAATGTAGTGCTTACCGGTGCAGGAGAACAAAAACTTGCAGTCATCAAAGCAGTACGAGAACTTCGACAAGATCTCGGACTCATGGATGCAAAGAAATTGGTTGAAACACCACCACAAGACCTTTTGACAGGAGTCAAAAAAGAAGAAGCAGAAGAAGCAAAAACAAAACTTGAAGCAGCGGGAGCAACAGTAGAATTAAAATAATATCAGTCGCTCAGAGGCTCAGGTACTCAGGAACTCAGCATCGTGGTTGCTGGGTCACTGAGAGTAAGAGTTCACGGTCTATGACAAAACTGTATCATAATATATCAATTATTATTTTGTGTCATCCCCGACCTGATCCCCGTTTTCACGGGGACGGATCCAGATTGTTGAAATAGTCTGGAGAATGGATTCCCACCTTCGCGGGAATGACAACGTGTGTCAAGAAGAGTGAACTCTTACGACTGAGGTACTGAGTAGCTGAGCGACTTTTTTTGTGTTATAATCTTTTTTTAACCTCAACTTTAAAAGTATACCTATATGACTACAACAGGACAAAAGAATGATTACAGCGGCGATTCTATCACAGTATTAGAAGGTTTGGAGCCTGTCAGAAAACGACCTGGAATGTATATCGGATCTACATCACAGCGCGGTGTGAACGAATCTCTTCGGGAAATAATTGATAATGGTGTCGATGAAGCACTTGCTGGATTTGCCACAAAAATTTATGTTGTTCTCGAAAAAAATGGATACTTCACTGTATATGATGATGGTCGTGGAATCCCGATCGACAATGTCCCTAAATACAACAAATCTGCTCTCGAACTTGTCATGACCATGCTTCACGCGGGAGGAAAATTCGGACAAGGCGCATACAAAATTTCTGGAGGACTTCATGGAGTTGGAGCTTCTGTCGTAAACGCACTCTCCGAACATCTTATCGTTGAGGTGAGGCGAGAAAACCAAATATATCGACAGGAATATAAGCGCGGAATTCCAACAACTCCACTTGAAAAACATGCGCAGTCAAAACTCAACATGCCATTTGAGACCGGCACTGCCGTATCATTCCTTCCTGATACAGAAATTTTTAAAGAAACCATCGAAGTAAGCGACACCTATTTATTTAAACAGATCAAAGATCGAGCTTACCTCATCCCAAAACTTCATTTTCAAATAGAAAACAAAATTACAAACGACAAAAAAGCATATTACTTTGAAGGGGGAATAACTTCTCTCATCAGAGACATGAACAAAGGCAAAAAAGTGCTTCATGATCCTATATATATAAAAGATAATGAGGGAGACGTCGAAGTTGAGGTAGCAATTCAGTTTAATGACTCGATGATCGAAAACATCCACTCATATGTAAACGTCATCAACACCCTCGAAGGTGGAACACATCTTACAGGATTTCGAACTGCACTTACCAAATCCGTAAACACATATGCAAATAAAGTGCTTTCTGAAAAGGACTTCAAAGAAAACTTCTCAGGAAATGATATTCGAGAAGGATTGTCTGCGGTGGTCTATGTCAAAATGCCTTCAGATAATTTACAGTTTGAGGGTCAAACAAAATCCAAACTAGGAAACTCTGAAATACAACCGATTGTCCAAAGCAAGGTCAATGCACACCTTGATGTGTACTTTGAAGAACATCCGAGAGAAGGAAAAGAAATCATCGGCAAGATACATCTTGCGCAGCGTGCTCGATTTGCAGCAAAAGCAGCAAAAGATGCAGTCTTACGAAAAGGAGCACTCGAAGGTTCTGCTCTTCCAGGAAAACTGGCCGACTGTCAAGAAAAGGATCCAGAAAAATCTGAAATATTTATTGTGGAGGGGGATTCGGCAGGAGGAAGTGCAAAGTCTGGTCGAAATAGAAAGAACCAAGCAATTTTGCCACTTTTTGGAAAAATCTTGAATACTGAGCGCTACCGACTCGATCGTGTCATCACATCAGACAAATTCAAAGACCTTATTGTTGCTCTCGGATCAGGAATCGGAGATCAATTTGAACTCAGCAAAGCTAGATATCATAAAATCATTATTATGACCGATGCAGACATCGACGGGTCACATATTAAGACACTCTATCTGACATTCTTTTTCCGACATCTTACACCTCTTGTTGAAAATGGGTTTGTCTATATAGCTGTCCCTCCACTTTTCAAAGCATCAAAAGGCAAGAAAAAAGAGTATCTTTTCACCGAAGAGGATCGAGAGAAATTCTTGGCTGAACATAGTGATGAAAATTGGAGTTTACAGCGATTCAAAGGACTCGGAGAAATGAATGCTGAAGAGCTCTGGGAGACAACAATGAACCCAGATACTCGATTTTTAAAACAAATCACAGTGGAGGACTCCGAAGAAGCAGATGAAACATTCACCATGCTTATGGGGGAAGAAGTTCCACCACGAAAGAAATTTATTACGACGCATGCGAAGCTCGCAGAGCTTGATGTGTGATTGTTTGTCATCCTGATCAGCCTCTGGCTGAGAAGGATCCATAAATACATGGATTCGTCCCTCCAATTCGGCGGGCAGGCGTTTCACTCAGAATGACAGTGGGAAAAATTATCAATTATTTTTAAAAAACCATGAATTTAAAGAAACTATCGACCGGAGAAAATCCTCCAGAATTTATAAACGTTCTTATAGAAATCCCAGAAGGCTCACTTATCAAATATGAGATTGACAAAGAGTCTGGATTTATGTTTGTAGATCGATTTCATTACACGTCGATGCCATATCCATTCAACTACGGATTCATTCCAAACACCATTGCAGAAGATGGTGACGCAACAGATGTAATGGTTGTTTCATCGCAACCACTGGCGGTAGGAGTCGTGATTCCGGTTCGCGTGATCGGAATGCTCGAGATGGAGGATGAAGAAGGTATTGACACAAAAGTCATTGCAGTACCAACCACAAAAGTTGATCCATTTTATGCTCATATAAATGACGTCAAGGATCTTGATGAACCAACACTAAATAAAATCAAGCATTTCTTTGACCATTATAAAGAGCTCGAACCAAATAAATGGGTAAAAACGAGAGAATTTTTAGGAAAAGGTGAAGCAATGAAAAATATCGAAAAATCATTAGTAAAGTCTGAATAATAATTTTCCAAATACTGTAGAACCATGACCACAATTCAACCCGCACCAATCTCTGAAGAAATGAAGAAGGCATATCTCGATTATGCTATGTCAGTTATCGTGGCACGGGCTCTTCCCGATGTTCGAGATGGACTCAAACCTGTTCACCGGCGTATTTTGTATGCGATGTACAAAATGAACCTGACTGCAGGAGGACGATTTTCAAAATCAGCTAAAGTTGTTGGAGAAGTTTTGGGTAAGTATCATCCTCATGGAGATTCTCCAGTGTATGATGCATTGGTCCGGCTCGCTCAAGACTTTTCGATGCGATATCCACTCGTGAACGGTCAAGGAAACTTTGGATCAATTGATGGCGATCCTCCTGCTGCTATGCGATACACGGAGGTCAAAATGACAAAGATTGCCGAAGAACTTCTTCTTGATATTGAAAAAGATACAATTGCGACCATTGACAATTTTGACGGCACGCTTCAAGAGCCAATGTACCTTCCAGCAAAACTCCCAAATATGCTCCTCATGGGTGCAGAGGGTATTGCAGTAGGTATGGCCACAAAAATACCTCCACACAACCTCACCGAAGTCGTTGACACTATCATCACAATGATCGACAACGCGAAGTTTTCAGACCTTCAAAGTGTAGAAGAAACAACAGATCAAGCACTAGACGAACCTGCAAAAGAAGGAAAAACAAAAAAAAACACTCTCGAAACAACTACTTCACGACCCGACACAGACCTCGGGTTTGGTATTGATCTTGACCAAATTCTCGAACATATAAAAGGACCAGATTTCCCAACATCAGGAACAATTTATGGTGAAAATGATATCCGACAAGCGTACCAGACAGGAAGAGGAAAAATACTCATCCGAGCAAAAGTATCCGATGAAGATATCGGAAAAGGAAAAACAGCAATCGTTGTCAATGAACTTCCCTATCAAGTAAACAAAGCAAATCTTGTCAAAAAAATTGCATATTTGGTCATAAACAAAAAAATAAATGGCATCTCGGATTTGCGAGACGAATCGGATCGAGATGGTATTCGCGTCGTAATCGAACTGAAACGTGATGCAGTGTACAAAAAAGTCATAAATAATCTCTATAAACATACAGATCTTCAAACAACATTCCCGGTAAATATGGTGGCTCTCGTCGGAGGAGTACCACAAACACTTTCGCTGAAATCAATTCTCGAACTATATATTCACCACCGGGTCGACATCATTCGAAAGCGAACAGAGTACGAACTTGCACAGGCAAAATACCGTGCACATATCCTGGAAGGATACCTCATCGCACTCGACAACATCGATGAAGTTATAAAAATCATCAGAAGCTCCAAGGATGAAGCGATTGCGAGAGCTCAATTAATGAAACAATTTGGACTCTCTGAACTACAGTCTCAGGCAATTTTGGATATGCAACTCAAGAGACTTACTGGCCTTGAACGAGCAAAAATCGAGGACGAACTTGCAAAGCTCAAAGAACTCATCGCATACCTTGAAGATCTTCTTGGAGATGTATTTAAAATATTGAAAGTGATCAAGGATGAACTTATTGAACTAAGAACAAAGTTCGGAGATAATCGCCGAACAAAGGTTGTCAAATCCAAGCCAGGTGAGATCACTGATGTCATGCTTATCGAAAACAAAGAGGTGATTGTAGTACTCACCAAAGAAGGATATATCAAACAAGTACCTCGCGAAACATTCAAAGTACAAAGAAGAGGAGGAAAAGGAGTATCCGGAATGACCACAAAAGAAAGTGATGATATTTCATACATCACAACTGCTATGACTCATGATTACATGCTCTTTTTCAGCAATCAAGGACGAGTATTCAAAACAAGAGTTTGGGAAATACCACAAGGATCGCGTACTTCCAAAGGGAAAGCGATCGTAAATCTCCTCACTCTGAGACCAAACGAAACCATCACCTCAATACTCTCGTTCGATGAAAAAGAAGTATCCAAACAAAAAGGAACAAACATTCTGATGGTTACCAAAAAAGGACTTATCAAGAAGACCGAATTCATCAAGTATGCAAATATCCGAAGTAATGGACTAATAGCAATAAACCTTGCCAAGGGAGATGAGCTTCTCACATCTTCACTCACCGACGGAGACATAAATGTGATGATCGTCAGTCGCGGAGGAAAAGCAATTCTCTTCAAAGAAAAAGAAGTTCGCGAAACAGGCAGGTCATCTCAAGGAGTCCGAGGAATTTTTCTTGGAGCCGGGGACAATGTGGTTGCCGCGGACTACTTCACAAATGAAGATTTGAAAAAATCAATACTCGTGATTGTAGAAAAAGGTATTGGAAAGCTCGTCAGTCTGAAAAATTTCAAAGATCAGCATCGCGGAGGGAAAGGGGTAAAAATTGCACCTCAAGGAGAGAAAGTCGGTAAAGTCGCATTTGCGCAAATTGTGGAATCGCTAGATACAACGGTAATTATCACAAGTCAACAAGGCCAAGTCGTGAAGATACCACTGAACAAGATTCCAAAATACTCTCGAACGGCAAAAGGCGTCATTTTGATGCGTTTCTCAAAATCAGGAGATAAAATAGTAAGCGCAACATTCATCTAAAAACCAAAAAATGATTATTCCGTGTGAAGAAATCGTATCATGTCTTGATGAGCAACTGTACGCTCAGATCGTTGAGCTTAAAAAACAAAATGTTACTCCCAATCTTGTCACAATACTCCTCGGTCAGGAACCAGAACAACTTTCGTTTGTGAGCATCAAACAAAATAAGGCTGAAAAAATTGGTGCCGATTTCGAGTTTCAAAATCTGAGCTCAGCGCCATCGTTTGATGATTTTCTCACGGTACTTGCAACAAAAGTCAATAACCCTTCAACAACCGGAATTATTATTCAACATCCACTTCCAGAAAACTACGATATACAAAAGATGTATTCGATAATTCCTGCATCAAAAGAAATTGAAGGACACTTATCAAATTCAACATTTCAATTTCCACTCAGTTTGGCCGTGCTCTCATGTATCAAATACATTTTTTCTGAAGTGAAAACTCCTGAGGATGCGATTGTGGATTTTCAAAAGGATACTCCCTTTTTTCAATCGGTACTGAAGAAAAAAAATATCGTCATTGTTGGCAAAGGTCCAACAGGTGGCAAGCCAATCGCAAAAGCATTTCATGACCTTGGCGTTTTGTATACTGTCGTGGATTCACACACACAAAACCCTCATGAGATTTTTCAATTTGCAGATATCATCATCACAGCAACTGGACAAAAAATCATATTTTCAGATCAGATCAAGCAAGGAGTCGTTCTATTGAATGTCGGTCTGCGAAAAGAAAACGGAGTTCTCAAAGGAGATTTTGACGAGAATGAAATCAAAGAAAAAGCATCATGGTATAACATCACACCACATGGTATTGGCCCTCTCGATGTTTCATATTTATACAAAAATCTTCTTGAATCAGCACGCTTCAGTCTTAGAAAATAACATATGAGTACAATTCATGTCATTACTGGACAGACTGCAACAGGCAAAACAGCCCGAGCGATACGGCTTGCAAAAGAGTTAGGTGGCGAGCTTGTGAATGCTGACTCTCGCCAAGTATATAAGGAGTTGGATATTATCACAGGGAAGGATTTACATCTTACAAATGGAACCTTTCACACTGAAGAGAAGAAAGATACTTTTGACATTGGATATTATACTTTGAAAAATTCTCCAATTAAGCTATGGCTATATGACATTGTGGACCCCAACAGTGAGTTCTCTGCGTTTGATTACAAACAATGTGCAGAGATTGGTATTCAAAATATAGTAGAACGAGGGAAGACACCGATCGTCATTGGAGGAAGTTATTTGTATATCAAAAATCTTTTATATAACACCGTAGACACCAACGTAGCGCCCAATCCCAAGTTGCGTGAAAGACTAAACAAACTTTCAGTTTCTGAATTGCAAAACATGTTGCGCGATAAGAATATGAATATTTTTGAGAAAATGAATGAGAGCGATAATCAAAATCCACATCGACTCATCCGGAAACTAGAAATCGAAGAGGGGAGATGTGCCAATCAGAATGATCCTATACCAACTTCAGTTTTTAATTCAAATCACGTTAATATTGAAGGTTTGAAGTATAAAAATACTGACGACCTTGTGCGAGCTATTGAAGTACGAATTCAAGAGAGAATTGATGCAGGAGCAATTCATGAAGTTGAAAAGCTTCTCAAAAAAGGACTTTCTCCGAAAACCCCAGGACTCAATGCCATTGGGTATCAACAGGTACTGTCATTTGTGGAAGGGAAGAAATCAATGGAACAAATGATCATGGACTGGTCGATGAAAGAGATACAGTACGCAAAACGCCAAAGTACATTCATGCGTCAAAATCCAGATATCCAATGGACAAATATTTGATATATGTTTCCCTAATAATATAGTCAGATAATGATCTAACCATCATATCGCTTGATATACTAAATCGAACATGAAATAATGAAGTTTATATGGGCAATCCATTCATAACAAAAGTCGAAAAGAAAAGAGAAAACCATACGCCCATCGATATAAAGAAAATGACCCGACCTCAGGCTCCGTCTGAATCCCATACTGCAGTAATCAAAAAGAAAGAACCCAAAATATCACATATCCCGTTTGAGTTTGACAAGTATATACTGATGACCATTGTTTCAACTATATTTTTTGTCTCAGGTTTCGGATTCTGGATATATATAAACTTTTTCATGAATAAGTAATTCTCGTTCTATGGCTCAAGTCACCAAAATATCAAAAAAGAATGTATTCCTCATCGCCTCGGCGTCGCTCTTTATGCTGGGTGTGATCTTCTTTTCCCTTGCAATACAAAAGTATCAGGTGTTGACAAGGTCACGGGCAGATGAACCAAAAACGTGTAATGGAACTGCGGTGGGTGAGTGTGTCGGATCCAAGCGATGTGCAAACAATCCTGCAGATGATGGAAAGTACTACTACTGGTGTGTGAAATGTGGAGCAGATGGCAATCCTGAATCAAGCGAACAAGGTACCGGCGAATGTTGTGGAAATTGTGGCGGTCCTGCGCCGACAGGGGAACAGGGAGCCTGTACTGACACGACTATAACTACTGATGAAGCACTCTGTACTGCAAAATGTGGAGGAGGTTATAAAGCTGATGATCCCAATAAATGTGCAGAAAAAGGTGGCGTAACGTGCGGAACTGGATGCGCGTACTACGACCCCAACAATCTATCCTGTGGCACCTGTCAAGGAACAAATGCCGCGCTTTGGGATGGGCTATGTTATAAAGGTGAAGGAACCGGGAAAGTCACGGTGCACAAAGGGACCGCAGAGGATAACTCCTGCCCCATAAGTTCAAATGCAACCGAAGTTTCCCTGAGCACGGGAGAATGTTATTCAATAGGCAACTGTGAACAGGCCGATCCGGATGGGGGAAATGGAATATGTAATGACACTGGATGCGACGGACCTACCTCCCCGCCAGAAAATACAAACACTCCGACGGTTCCACAAACCACAGAAACTGCAACACCGATTGTCACAAATACCGTTACGCCAACTGTTCCTCCCACAACAAATACTCCCACAAGCACCTCAACCGCTACTCCCACAAACTCTCCAACGCATACGGCAACGGCGACAGCTACTCCCACAAGCACTCCAACAAGAACACCAACACCAAATCCAACTAATACTCCAGTGCCTACCGCAACACTAATACCAACGAGTATGCCAATTCCTCCAACTGCCACACCCGTTCCGACGAACACTCCAGTGCCTCCCACACCAACAACCGTTGTACTTGCACAAGTTCCGACAAGCACACCTACGCCAGTTACCAAACTTACAGTCAATGATCAGCCTCCAGGGATCACGCCATGGTCTTTGATACTTGTACCTATCGGTCTTTTGATTCTTGGATTATTGTTATAGCTATGTTTGTAAGCTTTTGACATTATTTGTTAAAAAGCTTCATGAAGACTTCTTTTGGCACTTCAACTTTCCCGACCATTTTCATTTTCTTTTTTCCTTCTTTTTGCTTCTCGAGGACTTTGTGCTTTCGACTGACATCTCCACCTCCGACAGTTTTTCCACCTTTGGTCAAAACATCTTTGCGAAATGGTGATAAGCGCTCCGACGCAATGATTCGCCCTTTGTACTGGGCTTGGATACGCACTTCATATTGCTGACGTGGGATAAGATCTTTCATTTTTTTTGTGAGATCCATCGCGATATATTGAGCTTTTTCAGCGATAACGATTTGTGAAAACTCCTCAATTTCATCTCCGTTCAAGAGCAGTGAAAGTCGGGATGCATCAACAACATCATATCGGAGCAGCTCCCAGTCGAAAGATGCATATCCCGAACTTACTGATTTGAGTGAGTCAAAAAAGTCTGAGATCATCTCCACAAGTGGCATATCATATTCGATGGTCACTTGATTTTTGTTGTCCATGTGAAGGAAATTTGCTCGATGGTCTTCGCACAGCTGCATGATCCCACCGAGATATTCTTGTGGTGTGATAATCATGATTTTGACTATCGGCTCGTTGATCACATCGCCCTCGATCTTATAGTCGACCTGTGGAGGTGTCAGAACGAGGCTCAAGTTGTATTCGCGCTCCAGACGCTCTCGTATCACATCTGCGTGAAGTAGTCCCAAGAAGCCCACACGGAAGCCAGCTCCAAGCGCCTGACTATACATTGGCGTAAACTCCAACGAAGAATCTGTCAGATATATTTTTTCGAGAGCTTTCATCAGATTTTCATAATCACCATTGTCTGTCGGAAAGAGCGATGCAAACACAACAGGATTCACCTTTTTATATCCAGGTACTCCGACTGTTTTTCCCTGATCGATGATTGAGTCTCCGACACGAACATCCCGAATGTCTTTCAAATTCGTGACAATATAGCCAATCTCTCCTTCTTTCAATATGTCTTGAGGAATGAGATCAGGGGTGAAAATACCCACTTCTGTAGTTTCAAATAATCTATTTCCGACTGCAAGCTTCATCTTCATACCGCGGCGCGCTTGACCTTCAAATATTCGGACAAATGCAATAACACCTTTGTGTGTATCAAAATATGAATCAAAAATGAGAGCTTTGAGATTCTGAAAAACCACCTCCCTCCGCCAGTTGGCTGAGGACTCCTCCTTACTCAGGAGGAGAGTTTTACCTTCTTGCGGCTCCCCTCCCTGATAAGGAGGGGTGGCTGAACCCGATAAAATCGGGTGAAGACGGGGTGGTGGTATCCGTTCAATTATTGCAGATAGTATTTGATCAACATTTTGTCCAGTCTTTGCAGAGATTCTGATGACATCTTCTGGTGCTATTCTCAAAAAATCAGAAAGAGCGGTTACAGTCTTTTCGACTTCTGCATTTGGCATATCAATTTTATTGACAACGGGAATGATCACCAAATTCTTATCAAGTGCTTTGTAAATATTTGAGATTGTCTGCGCTTGAATACCTTGTGTTGCATCAACAAGAAGTACCGCGCCTTCGACACATGCAAGCGTTCGATCTACTTCATATGAAAAGTCGACGTGACCGGGAGTGTCAATTAAGTTGAGGATGAATTTAGAATTTGGAATATAGAATTTAGAATCCCGATATTCAATATTCGATATTCTATATTCCATTCTCACTGGCGCGAGCTTAATGGTGATTCCCCGTTCACGAGAAATCGGATTTCGATCAAGCATTTGCTCTTCATGTCTATTCTTATCGATGGTTCTTGTCATTTCCATCAGACGATCTGCAAGCGTTGACTTGCCATGATCCACATGAGCTATGATTGCGAAGTTACGGATAGAGCTTTGCATGAGATATTATACATGCATTCATCAAGATGTAGTTGTCTGGAGGTATGTGTTCAGGTCTCAAATTATTCGTATTGTAGTAGCACCCTTCCCTTGTCCCCACAAATCACCATGAACGACGATGAATTTGCTGTTTCCTTTTTGTTCAATTTTATCCTGTAGAATTCGTACTGCTTGTTTTATTGCTACCATTTCTGCATGGAGACTGTTATCAAATTCGGATAAATATGGTCGTATTCCAAAATTTATCGTAAGAGATTCACAAACTTCTACAGATGGGGTAAATGCATAAATTGGCACCTGAGGTCGATATCGCGAGAGAAGTCGTGCGGTATTTCCCGTTTTGGTAAATACGATAAATCCACTTATTGGCTGTTTCGCTACAACATATCGCCGATACAGATTGTATGCCGCATCACAGATCATTGCGCCGGTATCTTTTACTGAATATTGAACATAACTTCGAATATCGTGCTCTGGCTTTGGCTCGTAAAATAATGCAGTTTTTCTCATAATATCAACCGCTTTTTCAGGATATTTACCCGAGGCGGTCTCTCCTGAGAGCATGATTGCATCGGTATGGTCATAGATAGCATTTGCGATATCAGAAACTTCTGCTCGAGTTGGTATCGGTTGTGCAATCATTGATTGTAGCATTTGTGTTGCAGTAATGACAAATTTACCTGCTACGAGACACTTTCGAATCATCATTTTTTGATAAAAAGGTACTTGTTCAATTGGAATCTCAACTCCCAGATCTCCGCGCGCTACCATAATCCCATCGGTTGCATCAATTATTTTGTCAATGTTATCAAGCGATTTTTGTGTTTCAATTTTTGATACTACCAGACCGGTAACGCCAAATTTTTTTGCTTCTTTGCGAAGTGTTTGTATATCGGAAGGCGATCGTACAAAAGAAAGTGCAATAAAATCAACTTCGTGTTTTGCTGCAAGTTTCAAACCTTCAAGATCTCGATCGATGAGAGAAGATAAAGGAATCTGTGCGCCAGGAATGTTTAATGATTTGTTATTTAAAAGTATCCCGTCAGTGTGAGATTTCAAGAAATAATCTTTCCCTTTCTTTACAACTTCAAATGAAAACATTCCGTCATCAGCCAGAAGAACTTGTCCATGTTTTAAATGTTCAATGATCTCAGGGTGCGTGATCGAAAGTCCTTTTACGCCCTTTTTTTTATACAAAGCTAGACCAAACACAATTTCTTCGTTTTCCTTCAGTGAAAGCTGATCAAAAGGCATTATTATCCGAATCTCAGGACCGGCAAGATCAATGAGCGTTCCAATGGGAACTCCAAGCTTATGCGCAATTGAATTTACACGCTTTATTCGATCTGCATGCCAGTCTATGGTGTTGTGTTTGAAGTTAAATCGAAATACATTGACACCATTTTGAATGAGAGAGATGATTTTTTCTTCAGAATCACATGCGGGGCCAATTGTTGCAACAATCTTTGTGAGTTTGTCCATATGAACCAACATTATACTGTCAGAACTAAAAATATTCAATTGTCACCAATTTGAGTAACAGTTCACTCTTCTTGACACACGTTGTCATTCCCGCGAAGGCGGGAATCCATTCTCCAGTCTATTTCAATAATCTGGATCCCCGATCAGGTCGGGGATGACACAAAATAATAATTGATATATTATGATACAGTTTTGTCAAAGAGCGTGAACTCTTACCAATTTGATTTGCTTGTGGCTAACGACTGGGGACTAATGACTGATGACTAGTTTACGTTCCTTCATGCCAGCTATTGAGATATGAGACTTGTTCTTTGGTTAATGTGTCAAATTTGATTCCACGACTTTTGAGTTTAAGCCGTGCTATCTCACTGTCAATATTTTGAGGAAGCGCATATACTTTGTGCTCGAGTGACTTCTTATTCTTCCACATATATTCTGCTGCGAGTGCCTGACCTGCGAAACTCGTATCCATAACAGATGCAGGGTGACCATCCGCCGCGGCAAGATTTACCAATCTTCCTTCTCCGAGAAGATATATATTTTTTGACCCAATAGAATATTCATCTACCATCGGACGAACACGAGTTATTTTTTTTGCAAGTTTTTTCAAAGCATCTTTATTTATCTCAACATCAAAATGTCCTGACTGTGCAAGAACCACACCATCTTTTGCAAGCTTCAGGTGCTTTTCATCAATCACATGCTTGTTCCCTGTTGCTGAAACAGCAAAATCAGCATTTTTTATGGCCTCGGCAAGCGCCATGACCTGATATCCATCCATCACAGCCTCGAGCGCTTTGACTGGATCGACTTCACACACAATTACAAGTGCACCCATACCTCGAGCTCTCATCGCAATACCTCGCCCACACCATCCATATCCACAAACAACAAATACACTTCCAGCAAGAAGTTTGTTTGTTGTTCTCATAATAGCGTCAATTGTTGACTGGCCGGTTCCGTATCGATTGTCAAAAAGATGTTTTGTGAGATTGTCATTTACAGCAAGCACCGGAATTTTTAAAGCGTTGTCTTTTTCCATCGCTTTGAGCCTGATCACACCTGTTGTCGTTTCTTCGGTTGATCCCGTAACTTCAGTCAGTTGCTTCACACGATCAGAATGGAGCATTCCCACAAGGTCAGCGCCATCGTCCATCGTTTGATTTGGATGTTTGTCAAGCACGGCGTTCAGATGTTTGTAGTAGGTTTTATTATCTTCACCTTTGATTGCATATACGGGAATTTTGAAATCTTTTACAAGCGACGCAGCAACTGCATCATTTGTTGATAGGGGATTACTTGCACACAAATATACTTCGGCTCCGCCCTCTTTGAGCGCAATCATCAAATTTGCAGTCTCAGAAGTGACATGAAGACATGCCGAGAGTTTCACACCTTTCAAAGTCTTCTGTTTTTTAAACCGTTCGCGAATGAGACGGAGAACAGGCATATCTTTTTCGGCCCACTCAATCCGCTTTTTTCCATCAGTTGCAAGTGCAATATTTTTTATATCGTAGTTCATACTATATGTAGAAATTAATAATTTAGAGCCTGTTTGAAAAGTGAACTCATTCACTAAATTTAGTTTTCATTACAGGCTCTTATGAAGCTGTTTAAATACTTTCCAAACAGCTTAATGAGAAATTTCCAAAGTTTCAGCTCGCGAAAGCACCTCTTCCATAGTAGGGGAGTGGTTTACCGTCCCGACCTGTTGGATCGCAAAACTTGCCAAGGCATTTCCGATTTTCAGCGATTTTTCTAGGCTCTCTCCTTCCAAAAGTCCACCGATAAATCCTCCTCGCCATGCATCTCCAGCACCAGTTGGATCAACAACCTTATCGACTGCATATCCAGAAACAATATCTGTGTTTTCTCCAGATTGATACTTCACTCCTTTTGATCCAAGAGTTGTGATGAGTCCCGAATCTTCATGCATAATTTTCAAGATTGATATGCCAAGACGACGTTCAATCTGTGCAACCTCATAATCATTTCCTACTATAAATGTCGCAGACCGAATGCCCTCGTCGAGATCTTGATCAGATATAAAGGTGAGAGACATTCCTGGGTCATACACATATGCTCGATTATTTTGAATGCAATGATTTTGCACATGCAAAAATGCATCCTTGTGATTTGCAGAAATGACAAAAAACGTTTTGTCATTTGTATATTTGACAAAATCTATATCTTTGCCCCTTGCTCCTGCACCATAATAATATCCCCATATTTGATTGTCCGACATATCTGTCATCACTTTTCCAGTTGATGTATAGAGTTTATTGTCAATAATTGACCCTGAGTAGTCGATTTTTTTTGCGTCAAACATTCTCGTAAGATCCATGTGATCTTTTCCCATTGCGCCAAACACAGAAACCTTTGATTTCGTACTGATTGAGGTGTTAAACGCAATATTTGTAGCCGTTCCACCAAGGTGTTTTGCAAGCTTATCTACAACAAAGGATACATTAATTTGATGAAGTTTTTCTGGATGGAAATGGTCTTTGAACTGACCAGGAAAGTTCATGATTTCATCATATGCGATTGAACCGGTGATTCCTA
>PFSC01000031.1 GCA_002788865.1 Candidatus Roizmanbacteria bacterium CG_4_9_14_0_2_um_filter_39_13 | reverse complement strand
TATCAAAAAATTAGATTGGATCTGAACCATCGTCGATTAGGCTTTTACATTGATTTTATTTATGTCATCAAGTAGTATAACTAACATGAAGTTAGTGTTAGTATCACATACTCGTACTGTTTTCCGCTATGGCAGTAATGTTTATGGGAAGAAAATATTTACTCTTAAAGGAGACGCCATAATTAGGGTATGATTTAGAAAGATGTATTATGATTCGATTTTCCAGAAGAGAAGACTATGCAATTGTAATCATAGGCACGCTTGCAGAGGCATTTAAAAAGCGCCTCGTTCCCCTTTCTGAAATAGCAAAAGAATATAAAATTTCTTCATTATTTTTACGAAATTTAGCAAACGAATTACGTGAAGCAGGTATTATTAAAGCCGTTGAAGGAAAAAACGGAGGATATTATCTCACGAGAGATCCTCATGAGATAAAAATGGGAGAAATACTGAGTATTTTTTCAAAAAAACAACATTTGATATGTTGTCCGGCAAATATTAATAGTAATTTCAAAAGAATATGTCCGAAAGAAAAGTATTGTGTCGCAGGCAATGTTTGGAGAGAACTGAATAAGGAATTCATGGATAAAGTATATAGCTTGTCATTAAAAGCTTTTCTTGAATATAAACCAAAAATAGATATCTAACACTTGATTAGTGTTAGATAAGTTTTTTAGAATTTCTTTATTCGATTATAAATTTAAAAATGCATTATGTTTTCTTCACTTCTTATCACATTTCGTGAAACTCTTGAAGTGGCAATCGTTGTTGGAATTGTTCTCACTTTTCTCACAAAAACACATCAAAATATCTTTAAAAAATTTGTGTGGTACGGTGTTGGTGTAGGAGTTGCAATTTCAATCATTCTTGCTTTTGTGCTTGAAGTGTTCTTTGGGGGATTTGAAGGAAAGTCTGAAAAAATTTTCGAAGGGGTACTCATGTTTGTGACTGTTGGTTTTTTGACATGGATGATCATGTGGATACACAAACAAAAAGATATTGCAAAACGATTGACAGAACAAGTTGCCCTTCATGCAAAAGAAGGATATGGCTTAGGTATATTCATTCTGATTACCAGTACGGTATTTCGTGAAGGTGTCGAAACCGTTTTATACCTGAAAGCAAGTAGTTTAGCAGGTGCATCGAGTCAATTATTCGGCGCTGTGATCGGTATAGTGTCTGCCTTAGCATTTGGGTATGCGCTTTTTCGCTGGGCAATAAAGGCTAACTTGTCTTTGGTATTTAATATCACCAGTATTTTTTTGCTCCTTTTTGCAGCTGGTTTGCTGGCGCATGGCGTCCATGAATTTCAGGAAGCAGGACTGTTACCAATATTTTCTTTTGATCCCTTGTTCAATATATCTCACATTCTGGATCAATCAAGCACATTGGGAAGCGTATTGAGAGTAGTTTTTGGCTATACAAGTAGACCATCACTTCTTGAACTTATCTCTTATAGTACTTATTTCGTGTTTGTTTATTGTATTCAAAAAGTGACAGATCAAAAGTTAGTACAACAAACCATCCAGAATTAACTGTTTTTTATAAAATTTTGAATGGAGTTCTTTGAGCATCACTTTACACGATGTATACCGTAGGGATGACATGGTATGTCTTTTTCCGAAAAAGTAGCTACACGGAAGGACGTCGATGATAGATGAGGGACGCAACTTCAAGTATCGCTACAATTCCCAACACAATCGCAACCACTTCAAATTCCTGCAAAGCCACATGACCAAATATGAGCCACACCGTGATATAGGCAATACTGTGCACTCTCCTCCACCACACCCCAAGCTTTTTTACACTATAGTCGTTTGATGTAATATATAGTGGGACAAGAGAATATAACGCAAAAAATCCGAATATTTCAAAAACTGGTGGTGTCATATCGAGTGGCACCCCAGCAAAAAGCACGAGAAAGAGACGGAGAGATACATAATGCAATAAACCAAGCAAAAACATGCTCACTCCAAGTTGTCTTCGGATGGACATGAGAAATGTAAAGGCAATGTGTTGAATTTTGAATCTTCTGGCAATTCCTGGAAGAAGCGTTGCAATAAAAAACCACACAGCTATCTGACCGCTCAGTAATCCCACCCGTTGTATTTTGACCCTCTCAATACCAAGTGAAGTCCAATATCCAAAGAGCACCATGTAGGAAGTGATATAGATATACCAAAACCTAAAGACTATTAGTATTTCTTTTCTTTTCGATAAGAGTCTGTGCATGTATGTATTTTACTATACCTATTGTATTTCACTCTTTATTCTGCGCATATTGAATGTATAGGTAATAAAACATAAACATCGATTGAAAGGTGGTGAGATATTCATGGTAGCAACAAAAACAAAAAAGAAAGTCACAAAAAAACCAGTGAAAAAAGTAAAGAAAACAGTGAAGAAGGTGGTAAAGAAATCTGTTAAGGCAAAGAAACCAGTAGCAAAAAAACGAACCGTTAAAAAAATCAAAAAGGCAAAGAAATAATAGTAGGCTTTAACCTTCATAAACACAAATAAACCACAGAAATTTCTGTGGTTTATTTTTTTTTAATTAATTTGACGTCTGTCTGATTTCATTATATAATGCAAACAAGTTGCATTAATATATGATACCTCAGCACATCTCAAAACTTCAAGAAAAGGGCTTTCGCATGACCCAAGCACGATCCTCAATCATCAATCTTTTAGAAAATACTGATCATCCAATAACTGCATCTAGTATTCATAAAATCCTGAAACGTATTGGAGTGAGTATCAATATCACCACGGTATACCGAGAAATTGAATTTCTTCTGAATGAGCGGATCATCGAAAAAGTTCCCCTCATGGACAATGAACTTCATTATGAAGTAACAGGGCGACCTCACCATCATCATCTTTTTTGTACTTCTTGTTCAAGCATAAAAGACATTGTGCTACAATCAGAAAAGGGTCTTCTTGAAGAAGTTCATGATGCTTCTTCGTATGATATAACCCGACACTCATTGGCATTTTTCGGCACATGTCCGGACTGCAAATAACCATGACGCTTTTTTGGATTATTCTCATCAATCTCGCCATCAGCCTTCTATCTTTTGTAGGCGTGTCAACATTTGCATCTAAAAATCTATTAAAAGGAAAGCTCACCTGTATATTTATCAGTTTTTCTGCAGGAGTTTTATTATCCGCCGCATTTATAAATATGCTATCTGAGGCAATACACGATGGAGGGGAAGAAGTACTTATCTATACTTTGCTAGGAATTGTTTTTAGTTTTTTTATGGAACGTTCTGTCCTCTGGTACCACCATCATCATGATGACACACACAATATCAAGCCTATCGGATCTTTAATCCTCTACGGGGACGCTATTCATAATTTTATTGATGGCGTTGCAATCGCAGCAACCATAATCATCTCTCCGGTTGCAGGAATATCTGCAGCAATTGGAATTGCCGCACACGAAATACCACAAGAATTTGCTGACTTTATGGTTCTTATTCATTCCGGATATGATAAGAAGCGCGCACTATTTTTGAATTTTCTTTCAGCACTCACCGCTGTTTTAGGAGGTTTTGCGGGATATTTCTTTGTGAATACGTTTGAGGGGACACTCCCAATAGCACTTGCCATCACTGCAGGAATATTTATCTATATTGCTGCAGCCGACTTGATTCCCGAACTTCACGAAGACCACCACAAACAAAGTTCAGCTACTCAAATCGTGCCGTTTATTCTTGGCATCTTCTTGATCCTTGCAATTTCTTCCTTTACCTAAGTCTCATGCATCTGTATTTTCCGTAGATTGCGGATTCGCTTGAGCTGGAGCTTGAGCTGGAGAAGGACCGGAGGTATTTTCACTACTTGATGTCGAAAATGGAACCGTCGGAAATACAACAGAAAACTGAGTTCCCGTATTTTCAATGCTTTCGACATAGATCTTTCCACCCATCTTTGCAGTAAGCTCTTTTGTTATCCAAAGTCCCAGACCAGTTCCAGGAACGTATTTGGTCTTTTCATTGAAAACACGAGAAAATTTTTCAAATAATCTGTTCATTTTGTCTGGAGGTATCCCTATTCCTGTGTCTTTTATACTCGTTTTTATGCTCTTTTTCTCAAGCTCGTGAGTCACGGTGACAGTTCCCTGAAGCGTATATTTGATAGCGTTTCCAATCAAGTTGATGAATATTTGCTCAAGTTTATTTTTATCACCGCTTACATATATTGGCGTTTCGAGTTTTTGGTATACGAGCGCAAGTTGTTTGTTTTGAGCTTCAGCAGTGAGCTGAGCTATGACATTTGAAACAACGTCTCCAATATTAAATGTCTCCTCATCCAGCTTCATTCGATTCATTTCAATACGAGAAACATCAAGAAGATCATCGACCAGGACGCCGAGTCTACTGGAACTTAACATGATCTTATTTACCTCATCAAGCATTTCTCCATTTCCTTGAATATGTTCATTTTTTCCCAATAAATATGCATAATTTTTGATGACGGTCAAAGGGGTCTTCAGTTCGTGTGCTGCAATTGAGATGAAGTCATCTTTGAGATCGTCAACCTCCTTAAGCTTGATAAAGGCAACGGCTCGCTCAAATAGACTAAAATGATTTATAAGTAAAAGAAGTATGAAAACGAGCGTAATTAATAAAATTTTTATTGAATCATTGACTGTTCTTTGGGTAATTTCATCAATTTGTGCAGCTGAAACGTATGTATTTATGACGCCGATTTTCGTACCCGCTTGTCCATACATGGGTGACGCAACAAGCCACATACGCTCTGCAGGTTTGCCTCCAAGTGCTACATAAATCTCTTTTGAAAAAGCTTTTCCAGCACTAAATGCCAGATGATTTAATACAGGATCGTACACAGCACGAGTCAGGGATGCGGTTGTAGTAAACGAAAGATTCTTTTGATCTTTCAAACGAAACACTTCAATAGCTCGAATTTCAGAAAGGTCTGCAACCAGATCGTCCAAAACTGATTTGAGCTCAGCTTCATTTTCAAGTTTGTCGACAAGATGTGTCGCGATCACTGACTCGACAAGAAGCGCTTTGTTGTTGAGTTCATAATCCATGTCGCGTGAAAAACTCCGAAGAAGGTATATTGTGTTGATGACAAGAGCTGAAGGAATCAAAATGACTACGATCATCGAATATATGAGCTGTGCGAGATACTTGTTGTTCTTGAATACATTATCCCACATATATGTCCTTCTTTTTTTTATTTTTCATTCTATACACAAGTGAAAGAATGGCGATCGCATCAAATATGAGAAGAAGGGTAACCACAATGAAGTTTCGGATTATATTTGACTCTGGTACAACTCCTTGTTGGAGATCCAGATCATCTTCTACTGATGCGTATACTGGTGGCACAATAAAGGTATTTGGCTCTGAGCGCACCTGTGTGCCATCTTCCTGTGGAACAACGATATACGCCGTATGTTCTCCTGCTTCAAGTGGTTCTTCAAGTATATACGTCCACACACCATTTGCATCCGCTTGCACTGTCACAACAATTGGATTTGAATAGATGAGGATCGAAATAATTGCATATGGAATGGATTTCCCTTGCATTACCACAGCTTGTCCCCTTTCGTTCGTCTCTGTCGCGATATCTTGAAAAGTAAGATCATCGTTTACGGGAACTGTTTCCGGTTTAAATTTTGATGGCAAAATAAGTTGAGTTTTTACCTCCCCAACAACTTTATCGTTATATACCTCCACTTTGATCGGAGTTGAGATAAATTTTTCTACTGCTTTGTGTGCAACTGCAAAGAGGTAGTATTCTCCGTTTGGCACCAAAGTTGTGTCCCACTCTATATTCTTATTCCCACTTGCGCTTACTTTACCCAAATATATTCTATCGTCAATTGATACAACTGGCTGAAGTAAGATAGTTATGGATGAAAATAATTTTGCATCTATCGCGATAGAAGTCTTTCCATCTAGGGTTGATCCTGGTGTGGGAAATGTTATGGTCGGTGGCAAAACTATTACTTCTGTTGTTGGCGTGTTCGCGCTTTCTTCACTAGGACGAGATGTCGGAAGAGGTGTATATGACGGTTTTACTTCATGTGTATTGTCTTGGACAACCTGAGTTTCTCGCGGCGTTGTTTCTGTTTTTGTTGGTTGGTTTGTTGAGGCGGAATTTTGATTTGCTGTTGTTGGGGCTGACGTATCACTTGTGGCTTCTTCTACAGTTTGGATGTAGCTTGATTTTTCTACACAGGTACCAATTTGACAAAAACTATCGCCCGAACAAGACAGAGTTTTTGCAACACACCGTTGCTTAGTGAACTCTTTCCCATTCCATTTTCCTTCACAAACATATTCACGAACACCATTCTCATGACAGGTATCTGTGTAGATACCAGTTGCATCACCACACACTCCTTTCGTTTTACTATTGTCTCCATCCGTATCATAACACCAATCTGCCAGTTCGGCCCCTGTTGTACTTGTATCACTTACAGTTTGTGCTGCTTCTTTTTCTGCTTGTGTTGGAGTCGGAGTACTCAAAACGGTTGGTGTTGGAGAAGGTTTACAAAAACCAATAGCAAAATTACGCGTTTTCCAACACCAATAATATGTTCTTTCAGGTGCTGGATTATATGCCGCGACTGTGTTTGCGATTACAGTATTACTTCCAGAAGTTCCGGGCGGAGACGAATTAGATTTGGCATTTGACTCATCAGCCTCTTTGATCTTTACCCCAATCTCTGTCGTCGCTCCAAGTCTATCTTCAGCAGAATGAAATGTAATCGACACATTTTGTACAACCGGAACAAATGCATACCCTGTTGTTGAAAAAAGCGTCATCAAAAAAACTATAGGAAGAATAGATGTATAGACACGTAGAACACGTTTTAGATATTTCATGTGCGATTTTAAGTATACCCATGTGCTTTGATCGAAGTCAACGATAAATTTGTTGTATTCGTGCGTATTTGGTGCATAATGGCTTGATTGGGCATCTTCACTTTTCAATGCGATTTGAATCTCGTACACTTAAAATTACATACTAATGAAATCATCATTTTCCTCGCTTTCAAAAAAATCATTTCTTCTTGTGTTTGCATATGCACCTGCAGGTCTTGGACACCTACGAGTGACCGACGCACTCTATCGTGGACTTCCCCCGGAGGCATCTCCCATTCTTCTTGGCTCTCAAGATACTACAATCACTGCAATGCATCGTATGATGAGCGTACACACGATCACTCGTGCATTCTTTGAGTGGGTTGAACAAGGAAGCGCTGAAGAGTTCACAACTCCATTGTATCGTTGGTATTTACGCTCTCACGCAGACCTTCTTTACCGTCAAATCAACACAATCATTGACCAACGGCTCAATATACCCGATGAGCTACTTCTCATAGCTACTCATTTTGGACTTGCCCATCAAGCCGCCGCAATCAAGGAAAAAATTATAGAGAATCGAAAAATCAAAGTATCGATCGTCGTCCAGGTCACCGATGACTCTCCTCATCACATTTGGTATATCCCTGGTGCCGACATTATCTTCGTCCCAAGTGAAAGAACGAAAGATAGACTTGAAGCATATGGAAGACGCTCAAAGCTTCCACCGGTCAATTTTGAAGTAAATCCATATCCTCTCAGTCCAAACCTCAACACCGACCTCACTGACTCTCGCATGGATCATCGGAAATCTCAACTTGATCCACACAAAGATACGACTATTCATTTTGCCATTCCCATCTCTGGAGCGGCTGTTGGAATGGATTTTATTACCCATCTCATAGACTTCCTTCACCTCAAATCCTCTCGTTTTCAGTTTCATGTTGTTTCAAAAAATGCGCCGTTTACGTTTCGATTTCTCTATAATATGAACAGTCGACCACAGGTTGAAATGCATATGTCGCCTCATGAAAAAGAGGTTATCAATCTGTATGAAAAACTGTATGAAGATACCACCATCTCCCTTGAAGTGACCAAGCCGAGTGAGCAAGCATTTAAAGCGCTGATCACCCCAAAAAAACGAGGAGGATCAATTATGTTCTTTTCAAACCCTGTTGGAAGGCAGGAGTATGATAATCTTCATTTTTTGCGAAGAAACAACCTCGTACCACAAAAGGCCGTGCAAAAAGAGCTGTGGAATCGAGCAGAATGCGATCATATATTGGAATCTGAAGAGCGAAACAAGCTCCTCAAAGAAGCTACATCTTGGCGCGCGCTCAACCTCCCAAAAGGCTCTATTGAGTCGGCACAGTTTATCTGGTGGTGTCTTCGTGAAAAAATACTACAATCCATGCTTTCCTGTCGTGTCATGAGTGACTCAGCACACCAAACGCAGTCCGAACTTCAAAGTGACGGCGTCGAACAGTTTTGGATGAAAACTGCAGAGTTCCTCCAGAATAATACATGATCTTTCGAAAATAGACCTATTTAAGGAATTAGTTTTGTCCTTTTCTCAACCTGCAAACCATATCAATTTCTATCATAATCTGCTATACTTGCTTTTTGCTTGAAATATGAAAATCAAAAATATCGCAATCATCGCACACGTTGATCATGGAAAGACAACATTAGTCGATGGACTGCTCAAACAATCCCATATCTTTCGTGATAATCAGAAAGAAATGTCACAGGTTCTTCTTATGGACTCAAACGATCTTGAGAAAGAAAAAGGGATCACGATTTTGGCAAAAAACACCAGTATTGAATATTTGGGAGAGAAAATAAACATTATTGATACGCCGGGACACGCTGACTTTGGAAGCGAAGTCGAGCGCGTACTCAATATGGCGTCAGGCGCACTGCTTCTTGTTGATGCGGCAGAAGGCCCCCTCCCTCAAACACGATTTGTCCTTAAAAAAGCACTTGAAGCAGGTTTGAAACTCATTTTGTTTATCAATAAAATTGACAAAAAAGATGCGCGCCCAATCGAGGTCAAGCATGAAGTTGAAAATCTGTTTCTCGAGCTTGCAGAGCATGAGGACATGCTCAATTTCGTCACATTGTACGGAGTTGGTCGCGATGGCAAGGCATATGCAGAGCTTCCAGAAAACTATACTTCAGACCTTCCAGGAGATCTGACACCACTTCTTGACGTCATCACATCTGAGCTTGAAAATAGTAATATCGATGAAGATAAACCATTCCAGATGCTCATCTCGACAATCGATCATGATCCATACGTCGGACGACTTTGTATTGGCAAAATCACCAGAGGTACACTCAAAAAAGGTCAGCGTATCTCACTTGTTGACAACGAGAAAGTTATTGGGACGTTTAATGCAACCAAGCTTTTCACAAGTCGAGGACTCCAAAAGGTCGAGGTTGATGAGATCGTCTCAGGAGACATCGCATCTCTTGCAGGTATTCCAGAGCTTTCCATCGGACAAACAGTGACTGACCCAGCAACACCAGAAAGTCTTCCAGTCATACATGTAGAAGAACCAACCATAAGAATCAAAATCGGCCCAAACACCAGTCCGTTTGCAGGACGTGAAGGGCAGTATGTCACGTCGAGACAGATCCATGCACGACTCTACAAAGAGCTCGAGACCGATCTGGGTCTTCGAGTTGAAGACGATCCAGACTCAAATGCATGTATGGTAAGTGGCAGAGGAGAACTCCATCTGGCGATGCTTATCGAATCGATGAGAAGAGAAGGATTTGAGCTTGAAGTATCAAAGCCGCAGGTTATTTTCAAAAAAGTAGACAATGTGCAATGTGAGCCATACGAAGAGCTCACAATCGATATTCCCAAAGACTATATGGGTGTCGTTACCGAAGAGATCGGCAAGCGCAAAGGGAAACTCATCAATATGACGACTCAACAAACGGTAAATCTCCGACTTGTATACAAAATCTCCAGTAGAAATCTGATCGGAATACGAAGCAATCTCATGACAAATACTCGTGGAACTGCGGTCATGAACACCTATCTTATTGGATATGAACCTTTGGGGAGCACGATGGAAACAATCCGAAATGGTGTACTTATCGCAACTCAGGGAGGAGAAGCACTTTCCTATGGTCTTGCCAATGCACAGATTCGTGGCACAATGTTTTATGGTCCTGGTACAAATGTGTATGAAGGTATGGCTGTCGGCTTGGCTTCACAAGAAAAAGATCTTGAGGTGAATGTCTGTAAAGGAAAAAATCTCACAAACAATCGCTCATCTGGTGAGGGAGTCAAAATTCAACTCGAACCACCAACAATTCTCTCGCTCGAACAATACCTCGACTTCGTCGGTGACGATGAATATCTTGAGGTGACTCCAGAATCTCTCCGTCTTCGCAAGATGCAACTCACACTCGCACTTCGAAGAGTGAACAAAAGAAATGGATAATATTCTTTTCCAAAAAAAATACCTTCCCAGAAATCAGGAAGGTATCAAAAAAAGCTATTTTTATTCTACCGTGATCATGCCTACTTGTCCTTGTGCTCGGTGATTTGCGACTGAACAGTAATACTCAAATGATCCGACTTTATCTGCGACAAATTCGACTGTCCCAGTATCTCCATCTTTGACTATTGGGAGCTTCACTCCAAGCTCATCAATATTGAAGTCGTGCATCATGCTTACAGCGCTCATTACAATTCTGACTGTCTCACCTTTCTTCACCTTCATGAGGCTTGGCTTGTAATAAAAGCTTCCAGCCTCCACTTCGATGACACGAACTTTCATCTTGTCAGCAGTTTCATCCACCTCCATGGATTCTTCCGTACCTTTTTTTTCCGTCATCTCTTCTGAGGATTCTTTCACTACGATCTTTGCGCCCTCCTCAGTACTTGCTGTTTCAGATGATTTGCCTTTTTGCATATACATATATCCGCCAATGAGCGCAAGTACTACTACCACGACCACAATCATCTTCATCGATCCGTTATTTGGTTCTGGTGTTTGTATTGTTTCTTCCATATATTTTTCACCCCCTTTGTATAAAAAATTGATAAAAAACGTACTTCAGTTGATGCGCTTCATAAATCATAAATCACGCTTCATTACTCACTCCCTTAACATATCTATAGAAAATTATTAATTTTAATCATACTAACATAAATCTAAACTTTTAGTATTTCAAATGTTCTCCATGAAAATATGCTTGACAATATAGTACATCTGTACTATATTTATCTCTACTATTAGTTCAGCTGTACGAATGCAGGATACTAAATTAAACCAACTCCGAAAATATTACTTTACTCATCATTACATCCCCTCTTTTCGAGAGCTTTCTGATCTGTTTCATCTCAAATCTCCAGGTGCGGTCGGCTACTGGATACATCAATGGAGATCACAAGGATATATTGAGGTGAACAAAGAAAAACTCATCCCAACCGACAAATTTTTTGAGTTTCCGCTCCTTGGATCGATCCAAGCAGGTATTCCCATTGAGGAACAGGAAAGCTACGAAACGATCAAACTTGAGCCTTTCAACATACAAAATCCCGAAAGCACTTTCGCCCTCAAAGTCCGCGGAGACTCTATGAAAGACGCTGGCATTATCGAAGGGGATCTGGTCATCTTGGACAAATCGCTTCGTCCACAAAATCAGAGCATCATTGCTGCGTTTGTTGATGATGAATGGACGCTCAAATACTATTTTGATAAAAAAGGGAAAATATTCTTGAAAGCTGCAAACGCAGCGTACAAAGATATTTTCCCAAAGAGAAAACTAGAAATCGGTGGCGTAGTGATAAAAGTTCTCAGGGAATACATCTAGCCATGCTTGAAAACATCGAAGAAAAAGTCAGCATGCTCCTCTCCTACAACAAGGACAAAGGAACGGTAAAACCTCATATTATGAAGTGGAAAGAGCAATATATCACCATTCAAGAAGTCACCTATCATCACCTCATCAAAAAGGGAAGAGAGCTCATTCATGTATTCCATGCGACCGATGGGCACCTTGACTTTAGGCTCCACCTTGATACTCAAACACTGCACTGGAAACTCATGGAGGTCTCGGATGGAAACTCCTGATCTCCACAACCTTCCCATAAATCCCAATCCCCCAAGTATCATGCATATCGACCTCAACTCGTATTTTGCCACAATCGAGCAACAGGCAAACAAGCATCTTCGGGGAAAACCCGTGCTTATTGCAGCATACGATTCCCCACGTGGGTGTGTGGTCGCCCCTTCCAAGGAGGCAAAAAAGGCAGGTATAAAAGTAGGAAACCGCGTGCTTGAAGCTCGACTTATCGCCCCAAATGCAGTCGTTCGCACGCCAGATACCGCGCTCATTCGTGACGCTCATGTGAAGTTTAATAAAATCTGTAGAGATTACTCTCCCAATGTCGTTCCAAAATCTATAGACGAGCTTGTCATAGATTTTGCTGGCATGGACTACTATCTGAAAGATCGCAGTCTGACAGAAATAGCACAAGAGATCAAAGGGCGTATTCAAAAAGAAGTAGGAGAATGGGTCACGTGCTCTGTTGGAATTAGTACCAATCGATTTTTGGCAAAAGTTGCAGCTTCATACCAAAAACCCGATGGACTTGTGGTCATCGACCAAACAAATATCTTGAAAATATATAGCACGATGGAGCTTACCGATCTTCCGTATATCAAGTACAAAAATCAAGCACGACTCAAAGAGGCCGGTATTTTTACCATCGCAGACTTTCTTCAAGCGGATGCAGAAGTTTTGAAAGCGAGAGTTTTTGAAAGTGTGAATGGATATGCTTGGTACAAGCGGATTCGCGGATGGGAAGTCGATGCGATCGAGTTTGCGCGAAAGAGTTTTGGTCAGGACTACATGCTCCAGAAAGTGACACGTGATCCAAAAGTTCTCGCACAAATCCTCCTCAAACTCTGTGAAAAAATGGGAAGACGCCTCAGACGGCATGGGAATGTCGCATATAGGATCCACACCTCTTGTATTTTTGTGGACCGCACCTGGTGGCATCAACAAAAAAAATTCAGATCACCGATGTATACTACGCTTGAGCTTTTCCGAGCAGCCCAATACATACTTGATCTCCGGCCAGACGAAATCAAAAAAATTGCAAAGATTAGTGTCAGCTGCTATGATCTTGCCCCATCAAAAAGCTCTCAAATATCCTTATTTGAGGACGCAGAAAACAAGATGCGAAAAGTCTCGGACGCGCTTGACGAAATCAATAATCGCTATGGTGAGTTTGTCATCACGCCAGCTGCCATGATGTCTATGGACAAAACCGTCGTCGATCGGATTGCATTTGGTGCAGTGAAAGAAATACAAGATTTGTATGAGTCGTATTCGTAGCTGAAATAATCGAGGCACGGCATAAATACAATGGATTTCCATAATGACAATGAGACATTAGAAAAGAGTAATAAATCTGCTCGACAACCACTTTTTTCCATCGAGCATCCATTTGTTCATGCATTGTTATTTTGCAATAAATAAGATTGCATTAGGAATATTTCTTCCTGGGCCTGCTTTATATCCACTACTCCACAACACTGTAGATCCTCCACTATCAAGATTCATTGCATTTTGAATGCCAAGAGCATGAATGACATACACAGACTCAGCTACGGTTGCAATAATACTCCCCGACGAGAGAGCACCTGCCTGCCGGCAAGGCAGGTCGGGGAATTAAACCCAAGATGAAATTAACTCGGGAGAAGCGACAAATGACGCCTCAATTTGTACTAATGATTCTACAGATATTGCCATGATTTACATCAGTATCTCATTTACAAGCGAAATAGCAAAAAATAAACATGTGGACGCACTTCTTAAATTGCGCTTTTACTCAAAATATGTCCCGAGCCGAATAAATGATTGACTTCGCACATCGAGCCAAAATGATACTTTGTCATCCCCTTCATTTTCTTTCGTGTTGACTATAAGAAGTGACGGAGCAGCCCAACCAGTCACATCTGTGATGAAATATCCTTCGACTTTTTCTTCAAATAACTCCTGAACTGATAAGTATTGCACATTGTCGGGAAAATTTTCACCTGAAGCCAGAAAAACAAAATAATTAATTTTCTCTGGAGACGATTCTTTTACAAAGAAATGTATATTGTCTGGAGACCATGTATTAAAAGGTATTGATATTGCCTGCGCGACAGGAAGTTCTTTGGAGTAAATAATTAGTTTTGACTCGGATTCATTTGAAGTAAATAATGAATATTTCAATAGTTCCTCTGTCTGTTGCCGTTCCAAAATGAGTTTCTTCTTCCCATCCGGAGAGCTCATTTCTTCTGGATCAAGATCTTGAGAGACTGGAATTGGGCTTAGTGAGAGTAAATCAGGAACACTTTCAGAGGCTCGAGTTTCTGTTGTCCGTTTTTGTTGGCTGAACATCAACATGCCCACTCCCGCAATCAATATTATCAAAAGAGCTATTATCAATTTGAGTTTTGAAGATGACATGTTGTTTTCTAGGTACCGTCCGAAATGGTAATCTTTGTTCCTGGATTGTCGATTGAGCTATGAGTCGTAGTTCCTGTTGAATTCGGCGTCGCCCAATCATAGAGCTTTGCGACATCAGTGGCCTTCATATTGATACAGCCATGGCTCATCGGATGACCAAAATTATTGTGCCAGTACGTGCCATGAATACCAAATCCCCGACTTGCCGCAACTTCACTATTGGAGAAAAACATGACGTGCGGGACGTTGGGGAGATTATAATAATCCGCACCCGATCCGCCACTCATAGTGGTGGATCGAAGTTTTATCCAGATGGTGAACTCTCCCGTTGGAGTCTTTCCCCACAATCCAGTGGATACC
>PFSC01000027.1 GCA_002788865.1 Candidatus Roizmanbacteria bacterium CG_4_9_14_0_2_um_filter_39_13 | reverse complement strand
AAGAGGGCCGTACACGAAGTACGACCGCGCCGAATTGTATTAGCCTCCTTGAAGCCAGAGCAAGGCTCTGGCAAAGATGTCAAAGTGCGAATGTCACCCCAAGTCAAAATGCTGTTTTTGGACTTTTGTGACAAACACGAATATCCAATTCAAAATGGTCTACACATGCAAATAGTGCAGGATTCTAAACTGAGTTAGTATTATGGGACGAATTCCACATTTGTACAATATGCATTGAATATGCAATTTTTTCCTATTGATCTACGAAAATACTAACGCAGAAGAAGATTGCTATGGGAGATATTAGATCGCACTCTTCCACCCCTTTTTCATCTCAAAAAATGCGATCGACCCGAGAAGAACTATCGCCTGAACCAAGAAGACGTATTTTCCGATGGTCGCATATATCCACGTCGCGATAAGTGGTGATATTGCAGATGAAGCAGAAAAAAACGACTCATCGATCCCCATGATTTCTCCTTGCTGTGACTCGTCGACAGACTTTGATAGAAGTGATTTGAATGTCGGCATAGAGATAGATAACCCAAAATTATTCAGATACGCAAGGGGCAAAAACATCCAAAAGTTTGTGATAAACACATAAAGAAACTGTGATACCACAAGCGCAAGTTGTCCAAATATAAACGTCTTCAGATCACCCAATTTTTTCGAAATAAATCCCGCAAGAAAGGCCTGATTGAAAATCAAAAATATTCCAACTAGGACAAAAAACATGCCGATCTTTGAGGCATCAAATTTGAATGTATCAATCATAAAAAGTACAAAGATCGAAGAAAACGAACTAAATACAAAAAGAAACATCGTACGCAAGAAAAAAAGATATTTTATCTGGCGATTTTTACTATATTCTTTGAGCTTGGAAAAAAACTGAAACTCATCTTTCAGGTTGATTTTGACATGGGCAACTCGCTTCTCTGGTGGAAGTGATTCTGGTAAATACTGCATCATCACAATGAGTGTGACTATTGAGACGCCGAGCGTCAACAAGATCGGAGCCAGATATCCAAGAGATGAAGACATTGTGAGCCCACCAAGCGCAGGTCCTACAATAAACCCAAGCCCTACAACTCCACCCACGAGACCAAACGCCTTGGTTTTCTCCTCACGAGTCGTGATATCTGATAAATACGCATTTGCGACCGCATTGTTCCCTCCTGTCACACCATCTGCTATCCGAGCCAAGATTATGACAAGAGCTGGCACTGAGAGAGCCCCAATCGATATATGTGGCACAAAATAAGAAACTGCAAAAATCACCCAACTCAGCATCGTTCCCGCTTGAGAAATAAGGAGTATCGGCCTTCGTCCGTATCGATCGCTGAGTGACCCTAGTATTGGAGCAGCAAAAAATTGAAAAAATGGATACGTCGAAAGAATCACCCCATACATGACCGTTCCTCCGCCATATGCCTTGATGATAAAAGGAAGTATGGGGATAAGAATCGAAAAATTGAGTGTGTTGACAAAACTCAAAAGCAATAAGGGGATCATCTCGCGTTTCATAAGAATATCTATTGTAACAAAAATACTCAACAGTTCAGTGGCTGAGTGGCTGAGGAGCTGAGGAGCTGGAATACTTGCCTTCGTCCATGAAAAGCAGTACAATATGCTCTATGGTCCATCCATTTGTCAGAATCAGAAAAAGTATTGCCAATCTACCGGACAAGAAAAAATATATCGAAGTCATCACGGCCTCACTTTCCATTCCTGTTCTTCTTTCTGTGGTCCTCGTGAACTATCTCAATATCCAGGATAAAAGGTCAACGGGCAACAAAACTCCGACAATCACTGAAGCGCCAAACAACCAATCTCCAACCATCATTACCATCATCCGTGATCCCGAAAATCCCACACCTACTCCAAAAAGTATGCCAGATACCTCTCCAACACCACTTATCACTCGTGCTGAATGTATAAAAGACATTGGTCCAGTAAATATCATCACACCTTCAGAAAATGAAGTGATCACAACCAATCCCGTTGAGATAGATGTTCGTTATGATCAAGGAGATTACTGTTCTGTGGTTTGGAGATATCGAATCGACAATGCAAACTGGAGTAATTTCACCGATAGTGATATTGTGATCTACAATATGGACTCCGGGAAAAAGACAATAGAACTCCAAGTCAAAAGCATAGTATCAGACGCAAGTACTACCATAAAACGAACATTTACCTACCAAAATACTGACAATATCAGCACTCCTACCATTATACCTTCTCCAACCATAGGTCTCTAATTTCAGACGTTGGACCTTGGACCTTAGATGTTAGACCTTCCAACTTCCAACGTAACAGTTCACAGTCTTTGACAAAACTATATCATAAGCGATCAATGTCATTCTGATCCGCCAGTTGGCGGAGAAGAATCCAGTTATCAGATATTGTTTATGAATGGATCCTTCGGTCTCCGCCAGCTGGCGGATCTCTCAGGATGACAATTATTGTGTCAAGGAGTGTGAACTCTTACCTTCCAACTTCCAACTGCATATTGTATACTTTCCCCTATGAATATGAAAAAATATCTGCGCCTTTTCTTCACAGGATTTTTTATGGGACTCGCCGACCTCATTCCTGGAGTTTCTGGTGGGACGGTCGCATTCATATCTGGCATTTACGAAGAGTTGCTCTATTCAATAAAATTGATGAGCGGTGATGTTTTGAGGCTTCTTCTCAAGCTAAAATTCAAAGAAGCATTTACAAAGATTCCAATCCATTTTCTCACTCCATTATTTGCCGGCATCTTCACATCAATCATTCTTCTCGCACGACTCCTTTCCTATCTTCTCGAAGTCTACCCATCATTTATCTGGTCATTTTTCTTTGGACTCGTTCTTGCCTCAACTTGGCTTGTAGCAAAACGGGTGACTTCGTGGAATACAGGGAACGTCCTTGCGTTTGGCATTACTGCAATAGCGGCGTATATACTCGTTGGTGCAGTACCTGTAGAAACGCCTGAAAATCTGCCCATGTTTTTTTTCAGTGGGATGATTGCAATAATCGCGATGATTTTACCGGGAATCTCTGGTTCGTTTATTCTTTTATTGATAGGAAAATATGCACAAGTTCTTGATGCTGCAAAAAACCTGCAAACTGACGTTCTTCTTGCTGTCATAACAGGTGCTGCAATCGGGCTCTCAGTATTTGCACGATTCTTAACGTGGCTTTTTGCAAAGTATCACAATATTTCAATCGCTATTCTTTCCGGCTTTATGCTTGGATCTGTACGAAAACTGTGGCCGTGGAAAGAAACGATCCTTACTCGTATCAATAGTCATGGAGAGATCGTACCGCTGATTGAAAAGAATATTCTTCCTCACTCAATTGATGTTTCAGTATTTTTTAGTATTACCTTGATAGTAATTGGCATCGGAGTCATCTTCTATATTGATCAGCTCAAATTGGTACATGAAGAGGTTGCAGATATAAATGATACTGCCAAGTCTCATTAGAGAGTTGGGCTTTTTTCGTAATCAAGGTCATTCTCAGAATCCATTTCATCGTTAAACTCCGCTTCCATTTCTTTCTGCACTGCTTCTTGAATTGTATTTTGAAAGTCTTTATTTCCAACAGCCGAAACGACTCCAGCAATGATCATTGCGCCAATGATCCATCCCAAAATCGAAATGATCCACATCCAAGTCATAGAGACTTTCTTTGATGGGTCAAATACAGCTCTTGCGTGTTCATAAAGTTTGAAGATATACGCAAGACCAAACCAACTGACTGCAAAACTTGATACAAGCGTAATCAGTATAAAAAATATTGCCGCGGATGGCTCTTCATTTGGAAGTGCGCCAATAAGCATCTGTACGGCAAAAGAGAAGAGCCATAATATAACGATTCGTCCCATGACGGCACCAAAATTTTGACTTACCACGCCGATACTCATTTTTATCGCTTCCATTCCCTTTTTATTGTCCAAAACCACCGCATACATCGTGAACATGAGAAAGAGTGAGATGATCATTGATGGAATGATGAACACGAACAAACTGCCAAAAGTAAGAACAAAAGTGATCGCACTTACGAGAATCAATGGCACAATATATGAAAATCCTTTTTTGAAATACGAAATAACCGATGCATCTTCTGTCGGATCTTTGAGGAGAATCAACATTCCCGCCTGAAGTGCAGTCCCGACTGCGATTAATGCTATAATCCAGATCACAAATATTGTTACTGATGTTCCGACAAATCCAGGTTTTGACAATACTTCAGTCATAACCTCAGGATTTGAAAATGAAGACATATTCATTGCTCCAAAACCGAAAATTAAAAGAATTCCCCCAATAATCAGAGCAAAATATACCGCAGTCGAAAGCAATCCGAGAAATAACAATTTGAGTGCTTTTTTTGTAAGTAGCTGCCAAGATTCTACGATTAATTGCTTAATCGAAGGAAGTTTGGTTTGAACAGATTCTGAAGGCATTGGTTTTTTGGTCTCAGTGATTTCATCCATATGCGTACAATTATAACTGCTCTATATCTTTATTGATATCTTGCATCTCTTGATCAAGATCAGGGATCTCTATCTGGTTCAGTTCCGACTCCTCTTCGGTCGCTGGGGCAGAAGTTGGGCTGACTGCAACGGTTGGTTCGACGACTGGCTCGACTTGAGCTGTAGTATTCATATACTGTTTATAAAAAAAGAGTCCAACCAAGCTGAGAAGCACTACAACGAGTACAAAAACAAACACATATAGGAGCTTATTTGATTTTGTCTCTGTATATCCAAACTGATCGCCCTCGGGTGATTTCACTTCAGGAGTTGGGGGAATATCAGCTGGCGGGACAACTTCTGGTGTTGATTCAGAAGGAATGACTTGTGCTATCGGTTCAGGTGCAGGAGCGTTTGGAATTTCGATACCGGCTTCAGGACTTGTTGTTGGAGGTGTGACTGGTGGAACAACTGGTGCGACTGTGGCATCAGTAGGTGTTTCTGGTTTGTCTGTTTTTGTAGGATCCATGAATGTGTGATTTTGTATAAATTTATAATGTTATTTATTCGTTTCTTCTTCCATCATGGCGTCCTTTGGTGGATTGGCTTTATGAAACTCTCCCAGTACTTGTGCTGCTTTTTGAGTGGCATCTCGAGCTGATTTTACCGCGGTGATCACGACACCCATGTCTGAGCGAAACTGACCAACGGTCGCCTCAACGATCGATCTGAGTTCTGCCTCATCTCCAAGCTCAATGACATAGGTATTTCCAGATTGAGCAACAACTGCACTCTCTGCACTGGCAACAGCAAGTCGTGCTGTGGCAATTGCACTGTCAACAGTTGACGTATCCCCTCCTTCAGCACTGGCAAGCCTGTCTTCCATCTTGTCAATCACTCCTGAGATACGCTCAAGATGTCCGAGGAGTCTATCGGTGATGTTTTGATTTCTTTCTGCCAGTCGAGTGTCTACTCGCTCCACCACTGCTACTTTTTTCTCGTCTTTGAGTGCTTCAAGTTTCGCTTTGAATTCCTCTCGCCTTGTCTCCATCTCTGCCTTTGCTTCTTCTCGCTTTGTTTCAATTTCAGTTTTGAGATCTTCTCGCTTTTGTTTATTTTCTTCCATTCGAGTATCACGCTCTTGTTTGATTTCTTCCATTTTGGCATCCAGCTCTGCCTTTCGATCCTCTGGTGACATATTCTTTGTTGCATCTTCTGTCATGACTTCGGTCGAATCGTCAGTGCTTTGTGCAAAAGACACGGGAGCTACAAGAAAAGATGTTAATAATAGAAGGGTTAGTAGAATGTATGCTTTTTTTTCCATACTTTCACTGTAGTATAAAAAAGAGT
>PFSC01000024.1 GCA_002788865.1 Candidatus Roizmanbacteria bacterium CG_4_9_14_0_2_um_filter_39_13 | reverse complement strand
TCTCTAAAATAATCTCCATACAAAGATCCCATCATGACAAGAAATGTATCTTCTTCTTTTATTTGTGATTCATCTGTTTTGTCATGAAAATTAATATCTCCTATCACGGCTTCTTGAATATCGTGTACAACTGCTACCACTTGAAGCACCTGGTACTTGTCAGAAAAGGCTTCAGCAAGTATTGGGTAGTCTTGGGGTATACACCCATCTGATGGATCATCAAGAGATTGATATATGGTAGCGACGTTCACGGAGTGAGGCAAATGCCACAAATTATTCACATCTGGACCAAGAAGCAGCGTCCAATCGTTGGTACCTATCCCTTCTGGTTTGATAGTATCTTTTCCAAATCGAGGCTGTCGAAAAAGTTGAAGGCCGTAATCTGACCCTTTATATCTTTTGTATAGATCGAGAGGATCTATTTCTTTTGACATGAGGCATTATACAAATATATAGACTAATATCCAAACAGTATTTATTTGATAATCTCAACAACGGTATCAGCCGGACGGGGAGATTGGACGGTCACAATGGTTTTACTTTTTTCAATTGATGGCAGATCGCTTTTTCCCACCACTTCGCCTTCATTCATCCAAATAAGTTGAAGATCTACAAATGTATTTTTATTCCAAAATGTACGAATCTGTTTGTCAGGAAAGCGAAACACCATCCCGTCAAATCCTTCGGTCGGTTTTCGCACAAACATCAGCCCCTTTTGCATATGATCTGGAGTATCTGCAATCACAAGCGTATATTCAGTATCTTCTAGTATCATTTTTTGAGTTTCGTAGCCCTTCCATAATGCTTGAGGTTGGATATCCGAACTTTGCAGATAATTAACAATACCTACACAAAGAATAGTTACTCCAATAATAAGTATGATTTTTTTCATATATAGCATCTTTGTCATTCTGAGCGGAGCGAAGAATCCAGAACATGGATCCTTCGGTTTCACCTCAGGATGACAAAGTTAAGTTTTGTGTATACTTATAATATCATGCCTGCAGAACTCAAAGCGCAAACAAAGCTTGAACATCACATAAAATATTCCCCAGTTCCACGAGAACTACGACTTTGGGGCGAAATGATTGTCTATAGCATCATTATCTTAATCGTAGTATCTGCCTACTATTTTGCAACAAACGCTAGTTTTTCTGAACGAATCCTCAATAGAGCTGTTGGCGATGTTGCACTTCTCCTTATAGGTTTTTCACTCGTTTTGAGTAGTATTTGCTACTTCTGGGACTTTGCTGACAAATACATCATATACCGAAAACACCTTGGACTTGTAGGTTCTGGATATATGACTATTCACATTGTATTTTCCATTTTGTTTTCAGCATATTCCCCTTTTCCTGGCTATTATCTCGAGGACAAACGCATCGCATCATTTATTGGCGCGTTAATTGCTACTGCAATCTTCGTCTTATTGGCAGCAATTTCAAACCGTTTTGCAATTCATGAAATCGGAGCGACCAGATGGAGAAAGCTTATGCGACTTGGTTACATCGGCTTTGTCTTTGTGTTATTTCATTTTGGCGCAAAGGGGATACAGTATTGGACTCCATGGCTTACAGGCAAAAGCGAATCAATCTTTCCATCGTTTAGCCTGATTGTTTTTATGTTTGGAGTTGGAGTGGTCATTCTTCGTATAGCCTTGTGGTTTTCCACATCTCAAAAATCAAAATTAGGAAATTAGAAATTAGAAATTAGAAATTAGAAATTAGAAATTAGAAATTTTATAAGCATCCCTCTTCCTTCATGCTCAGATATGTTTCCTCTGTCACGATGAGGTGATCTTGTAGCTGAATTCCTAGTATTTCTCCTGCTTCTTTGAGCTGTTTTGTGATTCGGATATCAGGATCCGAGGGTTTTGGATCTCCCGAAGGATGATTGTGAGAGATGATGATTGAAGCTGCATTCATTCTCACTCCAGGCTCAAATACATCTCTCGGATGGACAAGGCTCGCATTCAACGTACCAATCGATATTGTCTCTTTGTGAATCAACTGATTTCTTGCATTCAAATATAGTGCGACAAAATATTCTTTCTTTTTCGATCGAATTTCTGTCAACTGATCAACTGCATCTTGAGGAGAATTGATCATCGGAAGATGAGTATCATGTTTCTGCAGTGCGCGTTTGACAAGCTCAAACGATGCGAGAAGTGTGCACGCTTTTCCCGCATCAATTCCATCGATTTCGACCAAAGTATCATAATCAAGCTCGACCAATTTCTTCATTGGATATTTGTGCAAAATATACTCCGCAAGCTCGATTGCATTTTTCTTGGTAGTGCCGGTTCGAAAAAGGATTGCAAGAAGCTCACTATTTGTTAGGGCAGATTCGCTTTTCTCAATAAGCTTCTCTCGTGGACGGAGATGTTTTGGAAGATCTTTGATTTTCATAATCATTATAATTTTATCATTTATACTGTCTTTCATGCCAACTTCTACAAATAAAATTTGTGACCACTTCAGAAAAGTCGACACAACTATTCTTGAGATTCTAATTAACATGAATTTAAGTCTCTGGATAAATCCAAAAATTGCAAAGAAAGAGAAACTCGAATACTTTCAATCTCTCTGTCGCCAGATTATTTCCCAACAACTTTCTGGAAAAGCAGCAGATACTATTCAAGGAAGATTTGAAGCATTGTTTCCAAAAAAAATTGTCACGCCTGAAAAACTACTTGAACATAAAGACCAAACTCTTCGTGACGCTGGAATGTCGTGGGCAAAAGCTTCATATATCAAAAATATTGCTACTGCAATATTAAGCGACGATTTTCGTTGGAATGATTTCCATAAATTAAGTGACGAAGATGTGGTTGCTGAGCTTACCAAAATAAAAGGGGTAGGGAGATGGACTGCTGAAATGTTTCTCATGTTTACCCTTGGACGAGAAGATGTGTTTTCTCACGGAGATATCGGACTGAGACGAGGAATAGAAAACTTGTATAATCTCGAAAACCCTTCCAAGAAAAAAATAGAATGCATAGTTTCTGTTTGGAAACCCTATCGAACCTATGGAAGTATTGCGCTATGGCAAAGTTTGGAAAAATAAATTGCCCAAAGGTTTGCCTGATGAATAATGAATAAAAAGGAATTTGAAGATTATATTCTTTAAAAACTACTATACTGATAGTGATGTCTACAAAAGTCATAGTGCGAGTAATAATCGGTGCAATTATTGTCACTCTACTGGTCATCATCTACATATTCCAAAGGGAGAAACTACAGAATGAAACTCAAACTTCATCAGATATGTCCGTCGCTCAAGAGACAAAACAGACAGAAGAACAAACCGAAAGTTCAATAGCCACGGATCGTTTGAAATCGATGGCAGAGAGTATAGAGTCACTTGAAGATGCAGTGGCAACTCAACAAAAATTTATTGATAAACTGTCCGAAGAGACTGAAGTTTCGGCGACCAAGGAACCCGAAATTTCAGGCCAAAAAATACTTGCAGATGCTCACATAAGGGGTCCAGCATTTAGCACCAGTGCAACATCATATTCAGCAATGAACACATTTGTAAATATTGTCTGTTCAGCAAAATGCACTTTATGGATAGATTTTTACACAACCTCAAAAAATGACACTGCAAATAATGTAAACACGTATGGTATTTTTTTGAATGGTCAAGATCAATCTCTCAGTAGCCAAGCAATCATGCCTGTCGTAAATGGAGCTGTTCCTATCTCGCTAAGTGGAGCAATTTCAACAAATGCAGGTACACATACCGTAGAAATTCGTGCAAAAACGTCTGGAGGAACTCTCCAAACCGATACTTCATTTCTGAAAGTATTGGCGATTGAGAGGTTGTAAATATTGGTCGGGATGAAGATCGACTTATTGCTTCTATCGCATATTACTTGCAAATATATAGAAGCATGATTTTTATAAAAATCAGCTATCCAGCATTTAAGTATGAATATTGATTTCAAATTTAACATATTCAAACACTAATTTCTTATATAAATGATCAACCCCGACGCAGAGCATCGAGGTATCTATATAAAGAGTGTTAGTTGGTCTTTATGAATTTGATAATATTCTTTTTCCTTTCCTTGTTGTTTGACATAATGTGTGATTGCATGTTCATTCCCATGTGCACCAACTGTTGATACATAATATCCACTTGTCCAGAAATTTGAGCCCCACATCTGTTTTTTCAAATCTGGTCTTTTGAAAAAAATCTCTTTGGCTGTAATACTTTTGATCGTGGTTACTAATTTGGTGATCGTAAATGTTGGTACTGATTGTACTAGAAAATGTACATGATCTTTATCTGAACCTATCTCAACAAAATGTAATTCATATCTGTTTGCAATCTCCAAACAAACATCTTTAATTATTTTATCTATTTCATTGTCTATGACTACCTTTCTAAACTGTGTTGGGAATACAAAGTGGTAAAGTAACACCGATATATTATGTCGCTTATGTAAATTGATACTCACGCATACATTTTATACTTTCTTGACGCAGAGCGTCGGGGAATTAAACCCGGAGTGGGATTAATGCATTTTTCCAAGCCAAGGAAAATGTAAATAAAGCAAAACAACAATTTGGTAAATCTGTTGAATTAAATTTAGTTGTTAAAGACATTAGAAATGCTAATAAAAATAAGCTACAATTAAATATAAATAATGTTGATAGTTATTTAACTATAGGTTATAATACAGAACAATTAAATAAAATCCTCATATGACTTTCTCAATAAAGTATTTTTTAAACTTGTTCCAACAGCCAAAACAATATTTTTTCTTTGGCCTACCATCTAGAGAAAAAAAGAAGATTGTGTTGAGGGCTGTCGAAGAGTCAAATAAAATGCAGGTTGATTTGTTGAAAAAATACGAAAAAAAATTTCCAAATAATACTCAACAGTATTATATAAATTAGCTTTTTACCTTCATTCTTACATATGGTCGGGATGAAGCGATCGATCTTGAATTGCTTACTAATTCTATCTATGGTTATTGGCGGGGAATATTGATCAGATTTTGTTAAAATGATATTTTCTCTTTCAAATACTATTTTTTAACGATATATAGAAACTCTTTTTGAAGTAAACCTCTTTTTCACCATTTCAGCCAAAAATTTAAATTTGTCTTAAATTGTGTTTTGTGTGCTTGTAAAGCTCGTATCTTATTATATATTTCTACAGGCGACAGCTGCAGAATGAGGTTAGGAGGAATTGGTTTAATATTCGTTGGATCCTTTGCCATTTTGAGTGAATTTTGAGATGGTTTGTAATTCTTATCAACCGTAAGATATATGAGCTGTATACCCTTACAATCGGAGGAATTCAATTGTGTAACTATTTTCGATAATGCAATATGATCTGGATGTCCATATATACCATTTGGTTCTAGGGTTATAATGACGCCTGGTTTAATTCTATTAATATAGGTACATAGGTATTCTTCAATTCCTTCTTGATTCTTTTCAATAGTTCCGTCTAGATACCCACGACTTGTAACATTTTTTAACCCCAAAATATTACAAGCATTTATTAATTCAGTATAGCGTTTGGATCTCAATGAAATATGAGGTGAAAAACCATATTTCAATGTGCTATTTTCGCCAGTGGTAATCGTTATTAATGAATAATAAATATTAGCTTTAATAAGTTTCTGAATTAATCCAGCAGCAAAAACCGTTTCATCATCAGGGTGAGGAAGAATAATAAGTACTTTATTATTTACTCCGATATTCATTTCACTTATGTTTTCGATTATCTTCATATAACACCTATTATACTCAAACGATAAAAGGAAGAATATACAGTGTTTAGATTACTATGAAGAGATTTGTCGGGACGGCGAGACTCGAACTCGCGACCTTACGCTCCCAAAGCGTACGTTCTAGCCATCTGAACTACGTCCCGATTTGACTTGCTTATTGTATCAACTCTACGCTATAACTGCAATCTGTCTTGACATTGTCTCTCTCCTCAGTAATAAAATGATTCTATCATTTTCTCGTATTACTTTATCTATTTCCGTAGATAAAAATTCTTTCAAAGCAAATGCTTGATAGTGAAAAACCATATTGCTTACACTGTAGAACCAAAAAAAGGAAAAAGGAAAAAATAACCATGAAGACAATAATAATTCTCGCCGTTTTCGATAGATGAGTAAAAATATATCCTCCAGTTCCTGGAACATTCCTCTGATTCCATCGAACATACACAATCATTGCCAAAGCAGATATTATTGGCCCCCCAATAATCAAAGCCCCATGCTTATGGAGCGAGTCTTTGAAATAGAAATATAGCCCCACCTGAAGCAGAATATATACTGGTATCACATATTTCATTTTTCCTCTATCATGCATTCCAGCTATTCTTTGCTCTTCAACTCCTTGACAGTACCACTCAAAAATATTTCCCATACGAATATTGTACATTGAATACAGTAATCAGTATCTAAAAGAAAGTATAATAAGTCCATGTTTAAAAAAGCAAAACTTTGGCAGCTTTATATCTTTCCATTTCTTGTTGTCATTCTCATCCTTGCGGGTGAAAAAGGCAAATTTGCTCTTGAAGCGCTCCAAAGTTTTGAAGACATTGCACAAAATACGCAGGCTCTTGGAGAAGTAGATGTCCGAAATTTTGAGAAAGCACACGTCACAAAAGTCATAGATGGAGACACGATTGAAATCGAAACAGGCGAACATGTACGTTTTATTGGTGTAGACACCCCAGAAACAGTCCATCCAAAAAAATCTGTGCAATGTTATGGGCGCGATGCATCGAATAAAACAAAAGCACTTCTTGAGGGAAAAGATATTTATCTGGAAAAAGACGTGTCTGAAACCGACCGCTACAAACGGCTCCTTCGCTATATCTATCTACCAAATCCTGATGCGCCTGAGGAGACTATTTTTATCAATGAATATCTGGTTGAGCAAGGATATGGAGTGGTCATCACGTATCCTCCTGATGTTAAATACCACAAACACTTTCTCGAAGTCCAACGAGTTGCACAAGATGAACAAAGAGGTTTGTGGGGAAAATGTAAGACTTAAGCATCTACTCCAACCGCCTCACTGATATGGGAGTATCCATCTGCCTGCAGGAGATCAACAAGTCCTCGATTGATCTGAGTAATTCTCTGAGGTCCTTCAAATATCATTCCCGTAATCATCTGGATAAGCGTTGCACCAAGTCTGATCTTTCGATACGCATCTTCTGCGGTGAATACTCCTCCACACCCGATGATGATCAATTTTTTTCCATATTCAGAATATGCGAGCTTGATGAGCTCATTTGACCTTCGAAACGTTGGTTTTCCACTGAAATTACCAACACCAGCCGTTAGTATTTCATCTTGAACAAATGAAGGATCTTTCCGATCTTTCTGAAGGTTTCCGAAAATGACTCCCGTTATCCATTTGTGTTTGACGATCACATCAAGCATTGCGCGCACTTCCGTATCGGATTTTTCTATCGGCATTTTGACAAACACCGGTTTTTTTATTTTGAGCTTACCAACTGCGTTCAATAATGCATTCAATTCGTTGGAAGGATAGAAACTTACTCCCCCTTCGAGATTTGGACAGCTTATATTCAATTCGTAATATGCATTTTTGAGCCGACCTTTTTGAAATTTTTTGAATGCTTCGACCACATCGGAAACTGCATCTTTTTGTGTTCCTGCAATCTCAATGGAATTTGTTTTTCCAATACTAATGCCGAGTGGAAATTCAAAGGACATTCTCTTCAGTTTTTTGATCGTCACATCAGCTCCAGGATTCCTGAATCCTTTGTTTACCAATAATGATCTTGAGAGTGGCAATCGCCCAAGTCGAGGTTTTTTATTACCTTCAAACGGCATATTGCTTATCGTCCCAACCGTCTCAAAACCAAATCCAATTGATGGTAGGATCTGCGTGAATGCGGACATATAATCATATCCCGCAGAAAGGCCAATGGGATTTTCAAAAGTGATACCAGCAATTTTTTGTTTTATTGCAGGATGTTTAAAAGAATACATAAATTCAAGAGATGCTCGCTTCCAAGAAATATTCCCTGCAAGTTCTCCCCAAAACATAGCCTGCTCATGGACCCATTCAGGAGGAAGAATAAAGAATAGTGGTTTTGCAAAAAGTTTATATCCCAACTCTATCTTTGCAAGAATAAATGATTTATATTCATCATGCCATTCTTTTCGAATAAGCACATACATTACAACACTCAATAGAGCTGAGAATAAACAATATGGACACAATGATTTTATGACAAAAAACTGTAAGTATGTCAAATACAACGAAATCACAACGCCAAGTGCTGATTGGATAAATGCAAATCGTTTGTATATATCACTTCCCAAGGAGTACGACAACCACACAAGGGTGCCCATCCAAAGGTAATGAAGCATTCCCAACAATGCAAGTGGCACTCCAAAGAGCATTGAATATTCACTGCTCAAAACTTTTCCGCAGTCCCCAAATGGGCCAGCAAGACAGATACCAATCGGTTGAAAAAAATGCTTATATGTGAGATATCCTGTGTCTATGACCCCAACAATCACAAAAAAAAGAAGTATGAACTTAAAACGAGATCTTCTATTTGACATACGCTATTGTAACACTGTAACTACAATTTTTATATATTATCATTTGTGTTTTTTTCTTTTTATGAAAAGTGCCAAAAGTATGAATGCTGCAACAAATGTACCTATGGCAAGAACTTTCTCCCAAAATGATACTCCCCGACGCAGAGCATCGGGGTATCTGTCACTCCCGTGAAAACGGGAATCCAGACTGGATCCCGCATCAAGTGCGGGATGACATATTCCCAAACGACGCAAGCATCAGGGAATTAAACCCTAAAAGAGAATTAAAAGCTCGATGACCTATATATTGCATTCCTTCACTTGTATTTTGAATGGTTACTGTATTTGATTGTGAATAGGTTGGATACTACAGATCTTCTTTATCAAAAAAACGTGCAATTGTCGCCGGCTTGCAGGATTTCTCATCACATTTCATGAAAAAATCACTTGCATACGCAACGCTTGGAATACTAAAAAGTAAAAAGACGATGCTTAATGCAACTATATTACGAATGCTTTTCATATGACGATTCAATATCGTGTGCAACATTTTTCCCCATCTCAACGGCAAAATTTGTTCCTCGATCCCACGGATATACCTGCTGCATGTTTGCAAGAAAAACATTTTTCAGAGGTGTCTGAAATGGCAGGATACGTTTTGAAAAATCCTGCGTGACAATCGGCTGAGCAAACGGCACTCGAAACACAGTAGTACTCAAAATATGTGAAGAATACTGAGGATGAATTTTTTCCAGAAAAGGACGATACTCGTTCATTAGTTCTTCATCCGTAAGAGAAAAATATCGGTGATCTTGAGGAAGATAGTTTCCGACATACACGATATGTGATCCATGATAATGAGATTTGTCAATATAATGTGTATGCTCAACAACCGCCAAGAAGGGATAGGATTCATCACAAATATTGAGCCAATACACATTGTCGGGAAGAAATGACAGATCAAGCTCTAAAACCATATTGAGCGCACCAATTCCTTTGAATGACTGCAATTTATCCATATATTCTCCAGGGAGTTTGGGAGCAAGTTTCATAAACAGTTTATTTGGTACTGTGACAATAATTGCATCTACATCTTTCACACTTCCATCAATGGTAAGACGATTCTCTTTTATCTCCGTAACTTCAGATTTGTATTTGATGGATCCGCCATTTTCAATAATTTTATTTGCAAGCGTATCGGCAAATTTTTGAAATCCGTGATCGGGATATCCCAACTTTGTAGTCCGCGCTTTGATTCGTGCCCAGAACCAGCTCAAAGAAATATCTTTGAAATGCGGTCCGAATTTTCCAATCAAAAGGGGTTCCCAAAGCATTTTGTATGGTCGCATTCCTAAATATTTTTGAAGCCACTCATGTGTGGTATATTTCTCAAGACTTTGCCAGCCTGAAATATATCTCAAATATCCTAAGACCGCAGCCATTCGGAGACGTTCAGCAATGGTCAATTTTGAAAACATGAGAAGCTTCAAAGGAGAGTCTAGTTGTAAGATGTCGCCGTCAATATATGAAGATGTGATGGGACGAGAAAAATGAAATGGGACTCCGATTTCTGATGCGAGTTTTCGAATCTCATTATCCGAAGTAAAAATATGATGATAATGCTTTTCCAATGGCCACTCCCAATTATCCCTTTGAAATCCCATGGCGAGCCCCCCTGGTAAAAATTCTTTTTCAAAAATTTGAACACTATGACCTTTTTTCTGTAGTTCATATGCAGCGGTCAAACCAGTAAGTCCCGCCCCAATTATAGCTACATGCATATCTTCATATGATACCATGCGCACGCTTTTCTAATTTCTTATTCGTAATTCATAAATCATAATTCGTAATTATGTAAGAGTTCACGGTTCTTGACAAAACTGTATCACAGTATACCAATTATTATTTTGTGTCATCCCCGACCTGATCGGGGATCCAGATTGTTGAAATAGTCTGGAGAATGGATTCCCCTGAGTACTCGGGGGAATGACAATGTGTGTCAAAGAGTGTGAACTCTTACGTAATTATTGTGCTATTGACAACTTCATAATTTCATAGGTATTATGGATCATGGCACTTACCAAAATACAAAGCGATCGGATTAAACGACACCTTGGTGAAATGGCGTTTATTGGAGCTCTCATCCTCGTACTCTGGGCTGTCGTATCCATTGCAAAATCTCAAGGATTTTAAATCACTTCATACATGTATCAGATTTTGTATATAATCAGACTGAATTATGATGGTTCATATTGCTGATGTACGGCTCAATGTCCAAACACATGAAGTAGTTCGAGCAAAACAGTCTATTTATCTGACCAAACAAGAGTTTAAACTTCTTCAACTACTTATTGATAATAAAAACACATTGGTCTCTCGCGAGGGAATTCTCAAACATATTTGGCACGCATCAGGAAGTATGAAAACGAGAATTGTCGATGTATATATCGGATATTTGCGGAAAAAAATCGATCAGAACTTTGAGAAAAAACTCATAAAAACAGTCCATGCAAAAGGATATATGATAACTGCGTGAACAGATTCTTATATTCTGAAAAACGTTCCCACAAAAAATGCGACGGATGCCGAAAGACCACCTACAAACAAAATTTCTCCCACCGATTTTATGATTGATTCCTTAGTGACTTTATATCGAAGAAGTCCCAATAGAAACAGGGCAAATCCAGTTGCAATCACTGCCAAGGTAAATGGATGACCAAAAGGAAATACATACATATACGGAATAAGAGGTATCGCTCCAAAGCTCACAAATGCCAAAAATGTTGCAATTGCAGAAAATACCGGACTTTCATCAAAGGGATTTGGCATCTCAAGCTCATATTTCATCATGAAATCGATCCAAAAAGGCTTGTTAGTACTATAAATCTCCACAAGTTGTACCGCCTGTTCTTTTGAAAATCCTTTTTGTTTCAAAATTTCTTGAGATTCAGCTTTTTCAATGTGTGGATTTGCGTCAACTTCACGCTTTTCTTTTCGCTCCTCTTTTCGGTATCGATCCTGCTCTGATCTGATGGATAAAAAATTCCCTAGTGACATAGATGCACCATCTGCAAAAAGATTTGCAAGACCAAAAAGAAGCACTGCTGCAAATCCCAGTCCGCTGATTTGCCCTCCCGCACTTGCACCTGCAAATCCTGCAACCACAGCAAACGTCGTCACGATTCCATCGTTTCCGCCATACACAATTTCTCTGAGGTACGTACCAAAAGGAGATTGCTTGTGTTCTTCTTTGATGTGACGTTCAAGATCCTGACGAGTGTAATGCATGTGATATATTGTAGCATCAAAGTCCGTGACGTACGATTACCTTTGCTTTATCTTGTGCAAACTCATCAAATCGTCCACAGGCCTGCTCAACAGGACTTTTTATATCAATAAACCCCCCATTATGTTCTACCTGATGGGGCATAAAATATTTTTCGTAATATTGCAAAAACTCTGCTTCAAATTTCTCATTTCCCGTTATCTTGCTCGCTTCCTGTAGTTTATGCTCAAACAATGCATCGTGCTGTCTGAACATCTGATCTATGGGAGAATCTGCAAAACTTTCACCCGGAAATATATGTAATTGCGACTGATTGATCTGACTTCTCATATATCGTATTTTTGCCGCATGAAAAAATGTCAGCTCGCGATAGTACGAAGTGTCCTCTCTTTGCATATATCGCTCCAAATCCATCATCTCAGACATCCGATCCACAAGCTCTGCAAAAGGCAAAGTACTCGCTATTGTTCGCGAATCGTCATCGCCTGTCTCAAAAAGCCCCTCGTGTATCGCCCTGATTTGATGTGCGTGTGACCCATACACCAAAAGATCCTGCTGGTATACCTTTGACAGCTTGATCGCCTGGTCTTTCGTCAACGCTCCTATGGCTTGTTTCCTCTCATGAAGGATGCCTCGAGTTTTCCCCAAAGCAGCAAATACGTCTTTACCACGTGCAATGGGGTATTGACTTCCTCGAGTATTCCGCACCATTTCGTGATAAGGAGACTCCGTAAGTGCCGGAACCCCAACTGTAAGGAGTTTGCGGACAAACGGATCCCTAATTCCATGTACAAGCGATTCGATCGTCACAGTCTGTGTGGCATCGTCCGAAATCACACACCCCTCCTCAATCGTATCGTGTGCGGCAAGAAGCATTGACGCGGTACGAAGATGCCAGAGATCATATGCGGACAGCTCATCTATCGTCACGTTATTTTCTCTCAAATACACATCAAGGAGTATTCCTGGTGTATCAATGTGCGTGTGAGCTACATAGGGAAACGATTGATCTCCAAACGGCATTTTTCTTTTTTTAAACTGTACTTTTCCATCTTCCATTGTTTTGAGCAAGTTGCCCTGATGGGCAAAAAGAGTAAATGATGGGTGCGCCACAAGCTCATTATCATCAGTGGGCAATGCGTCAATCCCAAACCAAATTGTCTCAAGACTTCGTGCATGAGGAGAGTCTGTTGCTTGAACATTTCGCCAAAATCCAATCCACGGCTCATTCGTAAGCTCGGCCGGGGGCTCATTCTTTCCTCCGACAGCAAGATATGCATCGTATATTTCTTCAAGAGATGTGTTTACCCCATTGAGCAAAGGCACAAATACCCCAAGTCGCGCGTTTCTTTCACGGATGAGATATTCGGGGAAGGGGGTAGCATTGTATTCTCGATAACGCAAACCTTCTGCAATAGTTTCAAAATGTGGAGTTTCGTTGATTGACATGTTATTTAACAAATTCTATTCTTCATTGCCTCGGGTAATGAAGTTCTTTTTTTGAGTTTGAGAACAAGGAAAGTATAAAAAAAATAGTCTGTTGATCCGAGATGTTGAAAATCATCTTCATGACCTTCAAATTCTTCTGGAAACATTGTTAGTGCCTCATTTCTGGATAAAAAGAGTGCTCCACCATTTTCCTCTGAGCGATGACTCGTATAAAATTGATCGAGATCTACCCCAATTTCTTCTACCAAAGGGACAACCTCAACATCAAATCCCAGCATTTGACCCACTTGGGAAAGCGTATCAAATGAGATACCATACTCACTATGTCCTTCGAGTTCAAGTTCATTTGGTGTATAACTTGGGTCATTTGATGATCCCCATTCCGAAATCCATGCCCACCCACCCGGCTTGAGCGTTCTTTCCATTTCTTCAAGAAACCTGATTGCCCCAACATTAACATTCATTGTTTCTTTTTCTGTTTGGTCATAAGGTACTGGGAGATCATACGCCTGATATACTCGAATAAGCTCAGTCCAAACAGCAGAAGGTTGTCTGGTTGTAGCAATAAGATCGGACACTGCTCTCAGTTCTTCGGGAGAGAAAATTGAATTTTTGGGAGAAATACGATGAGACTCAATAAGATTAATGATTTCAAGCAGTTGATTTGTCCGAAAAGAATATGTGAGAAAATCAGCAATAATTTCGTTCGCAACAACCCCTTCAAGTGAGCAGTCGGCGAATGGAAGTCTAGTAGCGTCTGCTTGAATGATTGGTCTATTCAAGTCCCTTTTCCTTTGAGCCTCTATAAGCCTGGGGGAGATATCAAGATTTACCAACTTATTCAGAGGAAGAGCTCGCGCAATACCTGGACCGTTGTATCAGAGACCATCACCAACATTTACAATTGGTCCACGGGTCCTTGTGGAATTGTGTAACTGAGAAACAGCACGCCCCAAAGCATCAGGATAGGCGCCGTCACCAATAATCAACTCTGAATTTCCCTTCATTCCCCGAAGAACATACGATGCACTCAACTCCCCACTCATCGTTTCTTGTTTTTGTTCTATGTGCCATTGGGCTGTGTCGTTAACGAATATTTCTGAACTCATAGGCATATTTCAATAGCTAATTTTTCCAATAATTTGGGATTTGATTTCCATTTATATCTGGTTCTTGTTCATGAGGAGAGAGTGAAGTGATTCCATACGGAAATTGTGCAATCAACCGTTCTTGACTTGGAGTCAAAGCAAAGTCAGGATACAGCCGAGAGGCTTTCCCCAGTACTTGTGCATATGTTGCCATACCTCGTAAGATAATATTTCCTTGATAGCGATATCTTCCATTGCCATAATCACTGAGCTGTGATGCCAGTCCCGCAAGCTTTGCAAGCGTTGCGATGGGATTTTCCTGTGCCTGTTCGCATAGGTTGAAGGGAATATACACCATACTGCCAAATTTTTCTATTTTGGGTGGAGCTTTTATTACTTGTGTTATAGGAAAAGGCCAAGAAGGATCGTGGTTGTATGCGATCTCCGAGTCATAGCCAAATTGATATGCAGCATATCGCACATCTTCAACAGGAATCAGTGGAATTATTCCCTGCTGTGACAACCACCATGCAGTAGTGCCTACTTTCTCGAGATGTGGATCATTGCTTCGATTTGCAAGCCAGGAAAAACCAGCAAGTACGTGATATACCGTCGCAAATTCGCTAATACCTTCCTCTGACGGGTACCTGCTAAACTAGACGGTAAGTCTCTTTCGGAAAGCCCAGGTCTTTCAAGACCTGGATCAGGAAAG
>PFSC01000177.1 GCA_002788865.1 Candidatus Roizmanbacteria bacterium CG_4_9_14_0_2_um_filter_39_13 | reverse complement strand
AGTGAACTCTTGCACACGTACAATTTCTTAAAATTTTATGCAAAAACCTCTCAATCATATCGCTATAATTCCCGATGGAAATAGAAGATGGGCAAAGGAAAAGGGAAAGCCTGCATTTGAAGGACATAGATTCGCAGCTGATCACACCATTCCGAAGCTTTATGATACGGTCATTGAGCTTGGTATTTCTCATTGTACGATTTGGGCACTTTCTCCAGAAAATTTCTCAAAACGGAGCAAACTTGAGGTACATAATCTTCTCCATCTTCTCCACTTATTCATCTACAAACGCATGGATGAAATGAATAAAAAAGGTATCAAAATCAATATTATTGGAGATACTGCAAAGTTCCCAGAAAAAATCCAAAAAGATCTCGCATTTGCGGTCGAAAAAACCAAAGAAAACACCAAATTGACACTTACGTTCGCACTCAACTATGGAGGACGCGATGAGATCTTGCGCGCAGTTCAAAAAATCTCAAATCTCAAATCTCAAATTTCAAAAATTGATCAAATATTATTTGAAGGCAACTTGGATACTGTAAATATCCCAGATCCTGACCTCATCATACGAACTGGAGGAGAAAAACGAACATCAGGATTTATGCTTTGGCAATCTGAATATGCAGAATACGCATTTGTAGACAAATTTTTTCCAGACTTCACTCCAGAAGACCTTCGTACATGTGTTTTAGATTTTCAAAACAGACAGAGGAGATTTGGGAAATGAAACAGCTCCGTGAATTTCAAACCATGTTCGATGTTCGAATTTTTGAGTTTTTGAAAAGGAAGAAAGAAGAATTTTCGCTTATAGACTCTGAAACAATCGTCTTTATCGATATTCTGAGCGAGTTTATTAAAAATGGTGGGAAACGGATTCGACCTGCGCTATTTTATTTCGCGACAAAAAGCTACAAAGGAAATTTGGACGATGCTCTCGTGCAATCAATGTCATTTGAGTTTTTTCAGGCATTTTGCTTGATTCATGACGACATTATCGACAAATCAGAGCTTCGTAGGGGGAATCCGACAGTTCATACGAAATATGGACAAAATACTGCAATTCTCGTGGGAGACATGGCTCTCATGATTGCAGACGAAATATTTTTTAGTTTGGACTGTTCGGACAAAGTAATAAAAACCTACAATTCTTTTAAACAGGAAGTTTTGATGGGTGAGTATCTTGATTCAATTGGTAGCAAAAACACGCAAAAAGTTATGGAGTTGAAAACTGCCAGGTACACCTTCGTTCGTCCGGTTGAGCTTGCTCTCCAATTGTTAGATCTTGACCTAAATAAAATTGATCGGTGGAAAAATGTACTCCTTTCAATCAGAAATTCGTTTCAGTTGAAAGATGATCTGATTGGTGTTTTTGGAGATGAAAAAATCATTGGAAAATTTTCAGATTCAGATCTTCGCGAAGGAAAATATACACGTCTTATTAAACTCTTTGAACAAGAGGCGCAATCGTCTGAGAGAGTGGCATTTAATCAATTATTCAAAAAAAGTACTTTAAGTCACAACGATTGTCAGATGTTTAGAAAAATGTTGGAAAACAAAAAGGTGCCACAGCAAGTCAAACAACAAATACATCAAGACATTGTCACCATAAAACAAGAGCTATAAAGTATTCATGAGCTTGCGCTTCATGGCATTATTTACGAAGTTCTTTTCATAATCGATGACATGGACATGGTTCATGTATAACAATAAACTTTTCCCGCATAATTCTCTCAAGCTTGCGATATAATAGAGGAGATATGTTTTCTCCAAAATTTCAGATTACCAATAAAATTCTACGAAATATTTCCACGATTGAAGCAGTTGAAGAGGTCATCAAACATGCACCAATCCTTCCTCTTTGGGAAAAGGAGTTTCGAGAAGATGCAATTGTGCGATCTGTCCATCACGGTACACATATAGAAGGAAATCAACTTGAAAAAAATGAGGCATTTGATGTGCTACGGGGAAAAGAGGTGATGGCTCGGGCTCGAGATGTGCAGGAAGTGATCAATTATCGCACTGTGATAGATCTTATAGATCAAGAATCAAAACGAAAAAACTCACAAGTAAATGAATTTTTGATACATAAAATTCATACAATTGTAGTCAAGAGCATACTTGACATTTCTAAATCGGGAGCCTATCGTACCAAGCAAGTTGTGATCAAAAACTCAGAAACAGGCGAAGTGACTTTTACACCCCCAACTCCATTGGAAGTGCCATATTTGATGAAGGAATTCATTGCATGGGTCAACAATATTTCAGACGACGAATTGCATCCAATTCTCAAAGCTGGAATTGCGCACCATGAACTCGTACGAATTCATCCATATATCGACGGAAATGGAAGAGTAGCACGGGTCATTGCAACACTTATTCTCCTTTTGGGTGGATACGACATTCGGCGATTTTTCTCACTTGAGGAATATTACGACAAGGATGCAATCTCATACTATGAAAATTTACAAAGAGCTACTTCTGGCGATATGACGACCTGGCTTGAGTACTTTACATTCGGTGCATCTGTTGAATTTGTTCGAATCAAAGACAAAATTCTCAGACTTTCAAAAGATGCAAAGATGAAAGAGAAGTTTGGTGGAAAACAAATATTTCTCACTGATCGTCAAATCAAGCTTATCGAGTATATGCAGGATATTGGATATATTCAAAATAAAGCGTTTGCATCTCTTTTTCCCGATATTTCTGAAGATTCAATCTTGCGAGATATCAAGGAACTTATCAACAATAAACTCATAAAAAAAATGGGAAAAACAAAGGCTGCACGATATGTATTAACCGGATAAAAATAGTAAGTTGCAAAATGCAAAATTTCAACAGAAAAACGTGTGGAAACCACTAAAATAGCCTTATTCAAAGGCAAAAAAATCAGAAAAACATTATTCCAAAATGAATGGTGGTTTTCTGTAACCGATGTTATTTTTGCACTTACCGATAGTACTGACCCTCGCGACTATTGGTATAGAATGAAGATAAGAGTAAAAGAAGAAGGTGGTTTTGAACCATCGACAATTTGTCGACAGTTGAAATTAGAAGCTTCCGACGGCAAAATGCGCGAAACTGACTGTGCTGATACCGAGGGGCTTTTTCGCATCATTCAATCAATTCCCTCACCCAAAGCCGAGCCATTTAAGCGTTGGCTGGCTAAGGTCGGCTACGAGCGCGTGCAAGAAATAGAAAATCCGGAACTTGCGACCAAACGAACACGACTTCTTTACAAACTCAAAGGATATCCTGATGATTGGATCGAAAAACGAATGCGCGGGATTGCTATTCGAGAGGAACTGACGGATGAATGGCAAAAACGAGGCGCAAAAGAACAAAAAGATTATGAGATATTGACAGCCGAGATTTCCAAAGCAACTTTCGGCATTACTCCGAGCGAATACAAGAAGATAAAAGGTTTAAGACGAGAAAATCTGCGTGATCACATGGATGATTTTGAGCTGATTTTTACCATGCTTGGCGAACGCTCAACCACAAAAATTCATCGCAATGAAGATTCCAGAGGGGTTCAAAAATTAAAAGATG
>PFSC01000180.1 GCA_002788865.1 Candidatus Roizmanbacteria bacterium CG_4_9_14_0_2_um_filter_39_13 | reverse complement strand
GGTAGGAGTGAATGCCTTTCTTACTGTTGGTCCCATAATAGTTTAAGTCTATCGTAATTTATCGTCTTAATTTACGGGACCAGTATATTCCCCGCCTATTCACCAAATCTTAACATCATTGAGCGCTTATGGAAATTCTTCCATACAAAACATCGGGACAAATACTTTGAGAAGTTCAAAGAGTTTGAAAAAGAAGTACTCTATTTTTTCAAACACATCCACCGATATGATGTAGAACTAAAAACCCTCCTGACCGATAGTTTTCAGACAATGTCAATTTAAAGTTGCAATCCTAGTTGAGAAGGGTAAACTAGCTACTTCTGCTCACTCTATAATAAAAAAGATGTAAACAACACGAAAGCGATACAAATATTCAATCAACTCTCATCTAAAAACATCGACGTCTCGACTGGAAGCCATATCATTATAGAGGCTGCAACAATACTAAGCCAAAGAGTGGGTAAAAAACAAGGGGTTATGGTAATTAACGAGCTTCAATCTGGAGCATATAACCTCATCCACCCATCAGAACAAGATCTACTACGAGCCGAACATTTATTTAGAGCTATTCCGTCAAAAAACGTATCATACGCAGATTGTATAAGTTTTGCCATAGTAGAACAATACAACATTCGATGGGTATTGTCATTTGATATTCACTTCAAAAAACAAGGGTTTAAGAGGGTGGGAATTGATGGAATGCCAAAATAGCGAGTGGATTTGGTGCTTGGCGAGGAAAAGATAATTTACTTATACACGATGCCTCTGTGGCCTGCTGTTAAAATAAAGATGTTCTTATCTCTCTCATTAATGTTGTAGATGATCCTATGCGTCCCGACGCGAAATGAAAATCTTCCCATCAGTTCTCGCGTTAATGGTTTGCCAAGATGAGGGTTGTCTTTTAATTCTTCATAAATAGCATCAAGAGCTTTTTCATGTCGTACCGAAAGATTCTTTAGTTCTCGCTTAGCTTTAGCTGTTATTTTTATCTTGTACATCATTGAGCCCGAGTTCTTTTTTAACATCTTCCCAATCATAATATCGCCCCGCCTTGATGTCTTCCTCACCTTCTCGTATCGCCGCCATGAGCGTAGGATCAGCCATAATTTCCATGGTTTCCTTCCACGAATCATATTCGGTAGCAGAAATGAGCACCGCGGCAGGTGAGCCATTAACCGTGATGACATATTCGTTGAGTTTGTTTCTTGCATCATTTACTAAGCTGGTAAGATCTTTACGCGCCTCTGTGATAGGTAGTGTTTGTATCATATTCTTAATATTACAGAATTATGTACAGAATGTCAAATTAAATTTAACTCTCTTCCAATATCCTCTTTGTCTCTATTTTATACAACTCTACATGTGGTTGATCAAACGTATTTACGCCAAAGAGTTTGCCCAAATACATCATTTCTACCATTTTAAACTGCATAAACGTGGCAATTTCATCTACCGATATTGACTCAAGCGCAATCTCCATATATGGGAGTTCTTGTTTTTCATATGCCAGCTTGGTTCCCTGAACAATGGCGCGCATGAGCGATGAAATACTTTTTCCTTGGATCATTTCAATAAGTCCCAAGTGAGTTTGCTGCGGAACCATGATTTCTTCCCCACTGTGCTCCGTATAAATAAATGTCGTCGTTTTGTCTTTTGGTCCGCCCAAGTACAGTTGCCCCACTGAGTGCAAGTCGGTTGAGCCGATAGACACCGTTGGCGTTATCCCCTTTCCATCTTTGCCGATACTCTCCCCCATGAGTTGTCGGTACCATTTGCCCATTGATTCAAGTTGTGGTGCAAATATGAAATTGTCATTTATATTTTTCCCTTGTTGTGATTGGATATAAAGAATACTTGCCGACACTAATGCAGGGTTTTCAACCCCCTGTGAATTAACGCATATTTCCCGTATGTTTACCGCATTGGTCATCAACTCTTCAATATCTATTCCCAACAGAGCAAGAGGGAACAGTCCAACGGCCGAAAAGATTGAGTAGCGCCCACCAACTTTCTCGGGAAGATTCAGTACATCAATACCATTATTATTTCCCGCCCCATGGAGTTTTGATCCAACATTTGTGGTAAATACTATCCGATCGGCGATAGAGGAGAAGCAATCTTTTAACATGTCGAAAACCACTTCAAAGTTTGCCATAGTCTCCGTCGTGCTTCCAGATTTACTAATGGCATTGATGAGTAGTTCATTCGGGTCGGCAATAGAGGAGATGAGTGAAGAAAGATTCGATAAGACATCTGCATCTTGCGTATCAAGAAAGATCATCTTTGGGAAGCGCTCAGTGCGCATCACATCGTAATATCCATAGAGAGCATCGTAGATGGCTTTGGTTCCTAAGTTTGATCCACCAATTCCAATGATAAGAATATATTTTAGATTCGGAGATTTCTTTTTGCCAGTCATTTGCATTACACTGTAAATGAGCTCATGATCTGAAGGAAGATTGATTGATGCTTCATCTGAGTCATATCCACCAGCGTTTATGACATCTTTCAAATTTGCCTGATAACCGGCAAGAGACCCAATTATCTTGGTTAATTCTTGCTCGTCTACTCGAGAGGTTTTTTGATAGGTAAATTTCATATGCGTTAGGGTGAATGAGTAACTAATATCGTTGCTTTAGTTGATGATACAACATAGCTTTCTACTCTTGATGGAATGAAACAAGAATAACCTTTTGATATGTGGAGCGTTGTTTCATCACTCGTTAATTCTATGGTGCCGTCTTGCACATAGATATGATGCCACAATCCAAGAGTTTGTTGTGGTTGTTTTCCAGAAATATTATACTTTTCTAATACATAATAATCTGTTTTCAACAATGTATTTCCATCTGGTGTACGGGTAAGATATTCAAATGTATTATGTTTGGGATTGGTATCAATATGCTCAAAGTAGTCGTCAATAGTGATAGGGCGGATGCTTCCATCATCTTTTATTTTTCCCTGATCAAATGAGCGCATAGTAGACTCATCATCTGTAACGTTGAGCTGAACTTCATACACAACATTTCCTACAGTATTTTCCAAATTTTCTTCCCAGGAATGATGAATACCCCCCATTGATAGATCGATAAGGTCGAATTGATCTATCTGATACCTATTCACAAATTGCCAAGGATTTTGTTCTTGGATAAAATGGTGCGCTTGGGAGCGAGCGTTATCAATATCTATAGAACCATTCTGCACTTGTTCCGAAAGAGTTTTCACCTGACTTTCTATAATTAGGCATGTTTTTTTGTACTCCTCAATGGATGTGCTCGGGTTTAGACCCAGACTAATATACCCTTTTTCCAAAAAATACCATGACTCGGGTTTTGGCTTCCATGTGTCACTTTGTTGTCCATGTTTAATATGTAGTTGAAATGAATTACCATGAGCTTGATTGAGTTTGATCAATATATTTACTGGTTCAACTTCGGAAATTGGTATGGAATCATGATCATCATTTTTTGCCGACTGGAGGTCGTCGCTGTTTAGGATTTTTTCGGCAAGTCGAGAAGAGCTGGAGAGCTCATAACTTTGACCAATTCGATCGGATGAAGAATCCCATCTTTTCAACTTCAAAATATAATCTCCACCCCACGTTGGCTGTTTGATAAGCTGGGGGATAATTAGGTATGGACGGCTCATACGGTGTTTTAGAGTAACGCATACATCATAAATGATTGGCTTAGTTCTTGCAAG
>PFSC01000042.1 GCA_002788865.1 Candidatus Roizmanbacteria bacterium CG_4_9_14_0_2_um_filter_39_13 | reverse complement strand
AAAGTTGAATGAATTAATATTTTTTACCTCAACTTTGTAGTTTGGCAAGTGCTTCATTCGTTCTGCTTTATCTGAGATCATGCTCAAGGATATATTCGGTTCCATTCGCATACTTCCTTCTTCCATATTGGCATCAGATACATCTAAATATTTGATTATTGTATGAAGCTCTTCAAGGAATATTTTTACATCTTCTGAGTTTTCAAAGTCCGGTTCAGTCACTATCTCAACGAGCGGGACTGACGAACGGTTGAAATCTACAAGTGAATCATTGCCAGAGTGAATAAGCTTGCCAGTATCTTCCTCAAGGTGTACACGGGTGATAGCGATCTTTTTAACCACCTCCCCCTTTGGGTACTCCTCCTTAGTAAGGAGGAGATTATTATTAGTAAATTCCCCTCCTATATAAGGAGGGGTGGCTGAACGTAGTGAAGACGGGGTGGTAATAATGTTAAAACGACCATTCACGGCAATTGGTTCATCATACTGACTGATTTGATATGCTTTTGGTAAGTCAGGATAGAAATAATGTTTTCGATCAAATTTACTATGTTTGTTTATTACACAGTTTAATGCTTGACCAATCTTTATGGCCCACTCAACAGCGGTACGATTTGGAACAGGAAGCGCTCCCGGCATACCGATACAAACGGGGCAGGTATTTGAATTTGGTTTTTTTCCAAAATAATCGGCATCACACTGGCAAAACATTTTTGATTTTGTCTTGAGTTCAACGTGTATTTCAAGGCCGATGACCGGTGTGTATTTGCTCATTTGTATTTCTCCCTTCCCTTTTTTATCACATCAAAGAAATTGGTTTCTTGCTCAATTTGATATGCAAAATTGAAAATGCTTGATTCGTCAAAATAATTACCCATGATTTGCATCCCTATGGGAAGATTTTTTGAATCAAGTTCGATTGGGATACTCATTGCCGGGATTCCTGCAGCTGATGCTGGCTCATTCAGTTGATCCATGAGTTCACCAAAAAAAGGATACTTTTCAAATTCTCCGACTTTCAGCGCAGTGACGGGAGTGTTTGGTCCAATGATAAGATCGACGTCCTCAAAAGTCTTTTTAAAATTATTTTTTATCAACGTGCGAACTTTTTGAGCTTTTTTGTAAAATGCATCATAATATCCATGGGACAAGGTATATGTTCCCAACATGATTCGTCGCTTTGCCTCCTGACCAAAATAGGCGCGGTTATTTGCGTATCGTATTCCATCATATCTCCCAAGATTTGAGGACACCTCGGCGCGTTGTGCGATTGTGTAAACTGATATTGAATATTCCGGTGACATTAATGAAACATCAACTACGGAATGCCCCATTTTTTTTATCACATCAACCATGTTTTCAAATGCCGTTTGAATATCAGGTTCGACCCCTTTCAGATATTCACGGGCAATACCGATTTTGAGTTTTCTTTTTGTTTTCATTTTGGACCGATAGTCAGGCACCGCAACAGGAGATGAGGTTGCATCATACGGATCTTTTCCCGCCATGATTTGAAGAAGCATCGCATTGTCTTCCACCGATTGAGTCATCGGTCCGGGACAATCAAATGACGAACCCATGGCAATCACTCCATATCGTGATACGCGTCCATAGGTCGGTTTTAATCCGATGATTCCACACCACGCAGATGGATGACGAATAGATCCTCCCGTATCAGACCCGATCGCTCCAGGCGCTATATATGCCGCGACTGCTGCGGCAGAACCTCCCGATGATCCTCCCGGATATCGTCCCAGATCCCACGGGTTTTTGGTCAGGCCATAATCCGAGGTTTCAGTTGAAGCGCCATGTGCCCATGCGTCCATGTTAGTTTTTCCAAGAAGTTCATATCCTGATAATTTCAATTTTGAAGTCACCGTTGATTCATACGGCGAAATGAAATCATCAAGAACTTTTGAAGATGCGGTAGTGCGAACGCCTTTTGTACAATAGTTGTCTTTTACAGCCAAGGGAATGCCCCAAAGCTCCATTTTAGGGATTATCCCTTTTACTATAGGGTTCGATGGTTTTTCAAGCAAACTAACATAAGCATTGAGCTTGGGATTGTGTCGTTTACTACGTTTGACAAAATATTCCCATACCTCAGATGCGGCTACTTTTTTTTCTTTGATAAGAGCTTGAAGCTCGGTGATAGTTTTTCCAAATAAATCCATAGGTTACATCAATCTCTTTACCACAAATTGTCCATTTTTAATATTTTTTGCGTTTTGCGTCGCTTGTTCTTGAGTAAATTTTCTTGTTTCTTTGGTGCCATCTTCAAAAAATACATTTTGAAGATCAGTCGTATGTGATGACGCTTCTGTTTTAGAAATATCCAATTCATCCAAATTCTCCACATAATGTAACGTCTCAGTCAGATCCTTTTGATACTTTTCAATGCTTTCTTCAGATAGGGGAAGATTTGCAAGTTGTGCGATATGAAGCACGTCTTCTTTGGTAAGGTGTACTGATTTGGACATGAAGTTATTATAGCTCAGGAAATATGAAAAGCAAAATCCTAACTATTGAATATATTGATATACCACGGCATTATCTTCTGGTAATCCATATACTTCAAATGATACCTTAAGATCGGCACTTGGTCGAGCCACTTTCATCCCGAGATCATTAAACAGTGTACGATGACATTCTATTGAATCATGCCATCCTCCAACAACTCCACCAAAAACTTTATCTTGATCTACTAATTGTAGTAAGGGTGTCGGGACATCAAGTCCATATGAATGAAAAACGTATATGCCACCTTTTTTATCAAATGTTGCTCCAGCAAAACAAGTATTTGCACCGTATGTAAATGATGGTAATGACGGGTTATACGTGACACAACCCATTCGAACTGTAAAGAAATTCATATGTTCATTGCTCAATCTTCCTCCATAACGATGATGAATGAGACTTGTTCCTGACCATGAAGATCCAATCTTACCTTCACCATTTGACAATAGTGTGTATGAATTCTCACCGACATCCTGCATTGATCTTGGTTTAAAGAATTGACAGAGTGGATAGGTAGTAAATCGAAACATTTCAGCCATGGCATATTATACTATAAGCTATGTATTATTCGCAAGATTTGATTTGAAAGTGATTACTATCGGTGTCCCTTCTCTCCCCTGACCCATAGGATTATTTCTCATCACGTCTTCGAAAAATGAATCCGGTTTAAAAGATTTTCATTTTATATCCTATTCTGATAGTCTAAAACCATTGTATCTTAAGATTGTGATTGTAACTTTTTGGTAGTATAATGAAGGTATATGAATTCAAAACAGCAACACCCGCCCAAGTACTTGCAGGGAATTCTTTGGTCGTGCGATGTAAATAAATTGGATATTGAACAAAATAAAACATACATCATCCATCAGCTGCTCGCATACGGAAACATATCCCAATGGCGCTGGCTGTTTGATACATATCCTGCTGATAGAATTCAAAATGTTTTCCTCACCAAACCCTACAAAGATTATCGTGCGCCGCGATTTAATTTGATCGCGAATTATTTACTTGACGTCGGAAATTATAATCCAAATCCCGCTAGATATGTCAAAAATATACCCCGAGATATTCGACCAAGAACGTAAAGAAACTTTCCAAAAATTAAAAACCTTTGGAAGTAAATCCTATCTTGCAGGTGGTACTGCTCTTGCTCTACAGCTAGTGTGATGTAATCAAAATAGATTGACAATAGAAAGTAATTGTATATGCTGTATATATGTGGATAGCAGCAGCGGCATTGTCGATCTCCGAA
>PFSC01000003.1 GCA_002788865.1 Candidatus Roizmanbacteria bacterium CG_4_9_14_0_2_um_filter_39_13 | reverse complement strand
TATTCATTCAATTCTCAAAATGACACCGACCGAAAAAAGAAAGAGACATACTGTCTAAAAAATTAGGTACTTGACAACCCTATCCTCCCTACTCTGCAGCGCGAGTCAATGGAAAACCATTGTATTACTGGGCACGGGAAGGACGACTTGATGAGATTAAAATTCCTTCAAAACAAATCACTATTTCCAAAATTGAATTGCTTAAAATAACTCAGGTGCAGTTTTCGGATATTTATGAGGAAATAATCCAACGAGTTCAATCAGTTGAAGGAACATTTCGCCAAGAAGAAATCGTCGCCAAATGGAACAAAACAATCCAACTATATAACAATTTAACAATGAAACAATTATCTTGCACCATCTCCTGCTCAAGCGGTACGTATGTACGCTCAATCGCTCATTCCATAGGAAAAAAACTGAAGGCAGGAGGCATTGCCCTGTCGATCAAACGGACGAAAATTGGGCCATATACCTTCCAAGATGCTCTCAATCTTTAAATAAGATAGTACAAGATCGAGCTCATTGTTAAAATTCCCGCAAGTTGATACCCGCCATCAACAAGAGTAAGAAGTAATGGTTTTTGCTGATACATATTATTCACAAATATTGATGTACCTGAAAAGCCAAGCCACAGCATCCCGCCTAAGCTCAACGCTTGTACAGTCGTACTGACCTCAAACTCAACCATGAGGTAGTTTAGTACTGATGCCATAACAAATGCAGCGGCAGCGCTACTTACGAATGCAGCGGTCATTTTTTCCCGATCCATTTTGTCAAAATCAAGTTTAACCAATTTTTGCCATACTTTTCCCAAAAACGCCCCCGAATACCAAAATGAGCCGATGATCATAAATGCGATCACCGAAAGTAAAATTCCTCCAATTGACATAGGTATTTCCTCCAATATTAATTAATAATGATTAATCCAATAATCAGACTTCATGTTCCCACAAATTATATTACAATCATAATATGATAAATGAAAAATTTCGATTGTTTGCACAAAGAATATCTCAAATCGCAGGCAAGCCACTTACATTTCTTATTGCTATAACTGTTATAGTGATGTGGGGATTTTCTGGATCGATGTTTCACTACTCAGATACTTGGCAACTTGTCATAAACACAAGCACCACGATTATCACATTTCTCATGGTTTTCATCATCCAAAACACACAAAATCGAGACGCAAAATCAATACAGCTCAAACTTGATGAGCTCATAAGGTCAACCAAAACTGCACGAAACTCCATGCTTGACTTGGAAAATTTGACAGATGATGAGATTGATATTCTCAGTGCAGAGTTTCAGGAATTGTATCAAAAAGAGATGCGAAGACGCGGACGTATCAAAAATGGATCAGTTTGAAAGTGGTTCAATAAGCGATGGCAGAGTAAGTGGACAGGATAAACCGAGACATATTCTTCGATTAAATATCACTTGCTCAAGAGTCCATACGATCCCAAGAACCGCAACAATTAAAATCATTCCAATTACCGTAGCTTGTATCTTTTCTCGTGCCGCTTTTACCGAATCCTTGTCTCCTCCTGAGGTTACCCAAGCGAGTGCTCCAAGAAGAAGATAAAACAGTCCCGCAAGACCAGCAATGACAAAAAATGCACGAATTGCAAAGGTGAGAAGATCTCCAAGAGTCGGAATTTTGAACCCAAGCTCATCAGTATGAATACTCAAATCGTCTTGAAGCTGTTCATCCCGACTCAAAACAACTGTTGAAATTGCGGTTTCATCAACCAAACTGACATCTGGCTCTACTGAAAACGACTCAACTCCTTCACCTGTAAGAACGATAACTCCATCTTTGATAGATATATTCTTGATTGGGCTATTAGGATCGATCGTCCATTTTGTGAGCTCCCCTCCTGGAAGCAAAAATGAGGCCCCATACTTTCGTACGACGCCATTTACTTCAGTGAAGTCGCCAACGACATACAACCTATTTTGATAGACCAGCATGTCAAAAACCGTTCCATTTAATTGTGGATTCCAAGGGAAGATGGTTCTTTCTTCGGAATCGTACGATGCGATCCTGAGTCGATCAACGTCTGTAATATGCGTGAATTCACCACCAATGAACCCCTTTTTTTCATATGTTTCGAATGTATACACGGGAAAATCAGCTCCGATGATATCTGTGAGAATTTTCTGAGTGTCTATATCAAAAATTGCTAGGTTTTTCTGAATGCTCCCATTGACCCTCTCAAATGATCCACCGATGACAAGAAGTTTGTTTATGACCATTATGTCATGTATCGGACCATCTGTATCGATTTGCCAATTGGCAAATCTTCTGTCTTTCACGTTGAGAATAATCATATTATGACGAGGGATATTTTCACCTTGATCAAGTTTGGCTTTCGAAAAATCTCCAGATATGAAATACACATTCCCTTCTTGAATTTTTTGAGAAACAGTTCCATCAATTTGCACAAGCATTTCGCTTGATTTCTCATTTTGCGCGTCATAGAGAGAACCTGCGGCTTGAGTTGGATCTTGTGAAACAAATCCCAAGATCAAAATACAGAGCGCTATGTTGAGGAGTATGTAGAATAACTTTCTCATATATATTTCGTGTCATCCCGCACTTGATGCGGGATCCATCCTAGATTCCTGCCCGCCTAGCTACGAGGCTGGCCTGCGCAGGAATGACAGATGAATAATTTTTATATCCTATAATATTATAGCGTTCTACTCTGATATTATTATATCTGATACAATCAAAAGAATGGGCTACAGTCGAACATATCAAGGAATCATTTGGACAAATCACGCACTCGAACGTCTTGCGGCACGAAAAATACCCCAAGAATTTGCGTGGAAGACATTTCGATTTCCAGATGGCTCAAAACAAGGGAAATCTGGAGGAAGTCAGGAGTTTGTGAAAAAGATTGAAAACCATACTATTACCCTCATTGCAAAACAAAATGAAAAGAACGAGTGGCTTATACTTTCTGCATGGATCGACCCACCCTATCAAGGTTCTATCGATATGAATGACAGATATAAAAAAAGAGAGTCTACGTTGTCATGGCTTTTCCGAACAATCCTTGGCTTATTTCAAAAAAAGCAATAGGTAAGAGTTCACGGTCTTTGACAAAACTGTATCATAATATATCAATTATTATTTTGTGTCATCCCCGACCTGATCGGGGATCCAGATTGTTGAAATAGTCTGGAGAATGGATTCCCGCCTTCGCGGGAATGACAACGTGTGTCAAGAAGAGTGAACTCTTACAGTAATAGCACACTCTTGATCATTCTCATATTTCAGTTACAATGAGTACTGAAGTTACTATTTATCTTTTTCTTATGTCTCATCAACTACCAAACCTTTCGTACGATTTTTCCGCTCTTGAACCATATATCGACGCTCAAACGATGCAGATTCACCATGACAAACACCACGCTGGATATGTCGTAAAATTGAATGCTGTGATCGAAAAAAATCCATCTCTCGATGGAAAAGATCTTGCTGAACTTATGAAAACTGTAAGTTCTCTTGGACTCTCGGAAGAAGACAAAACAGGATTTATTAACAATGGCGGCGGACACCTCAATCATTCTTTGTTCTGGGAAATCATGGGGCCAGAAAAACAAATCGACGAAACTCTTCAAGAAAAAGTGAAATCAACCTTTGGATCTGTAGAATCATTTAAAGAAGAGTTTGGAAATGCTGCAGCTACTCGTTTTGGATCAGGTTGGGCATGGCTCGTGGAATCAAACGGAGAATTAAAGATATATTCTACCGCAAATCAGGATTCGCCATATTTGAATGGAGATACGCCAATCATTGGACTTGATGTTTGGGAGCATGCGTACTATCTAAAATATCAAAATTTAAGACCAGACTATATTAAAGCTTGGTGGAATGTGCTTAAACTGCTTTAATAGCAATGAGCGATTTGCTCATAGCTATTTGCTTTGAGTACAGAAGTGAAATAACCAAAATATTTTTCCGAGTTTGTGAATGTTCTCAACAATGTTAGTTCGGAAACAATATTTTCGGTTATGAGCGAAAAGCTCATACTCGAGATTCCTGCTTGCCCGCCAAATTGGAGGGCCTCCGCAGAAATGACATGGATTCCGGATCGGAGTCCGGGATGACAGTGGTGAAATTATTTCAGTAGCACAACCCGTGCTGGAGCTCCGTCAATCCCCATATATTTTAGTGGGAATGCAACAATCGTATATTCTCCTGGTTCCACCTGTGAAAAATCAATTCCTTCGATGATTGGAATATCTTTTTCTAAAAGTAACGTATGGGGTCTATTGTCTGTTGATCCTTTTTGTTTGATAGAAAAATAATCAATACCAACGAGTGCAATGCCAAGTTCTGATAGATACTGCGCACCCTCTGGTGAAAGATAGACAAAATCTGGGTAAAATTCTTTGTAGCCTTTTTGGGAATTTGATGTTTTGAGAAGTATTCGTTCTCCGCTTTGTATATGGTTAGACTCTAACGTTTCTCGTGATACGGCTTCCGTATCTGCCGTACAATCGATTACTCGACAGTGTCCAATAAAGACGTCGAGAGGAATATCGGAAATACTTTTTCCATTCTCTATGGCGTGTTTTGGCGCGTCAATATGCGTTCCATTATGAGATCCTGAGGTGATTTTGGATATTGTTGATTTACTTGCTTCACTTTTAATCTCCTCTATTTCAATTTGAGGATTCCCTGGATATACGATAGTGAATGGAGACAAAGGAATTGAGATGTCTATGATTGTTTGCGTATTCATATAAATTCCATTATACCTTCCGATACATGTCATGATGTCCAATTTCCAGCAATAGTGCAGTTTCGTTATTAATCCATGCAAAAAATATCCAGTCACTTCGATTAATTCTCATACTCCATATGTCAGAGTTGATTAACTTTTCGACATTCAGACTTGGATGTGAGGGATTATGCCGAAATGCATTAAGTGCTGAAAGGAATTGTTTTGCTTTTTTTACGCTATTTTTAATATACTTATTCCTACTTCTTTTAAAATGTGGCGTTGTGGCTACTTGTATCATTTTGCATCGTTCAATACTTCTTGAGTATATTCTTTCCATTCCGCTTCGGTTGAGATAGTTCTTGTTTTTCCTGCACGATATTCTTTCATTCCTTCATCTCTCAAAGCTTTGAGCTTTTTCAAATCATATCCGCCATCAAGAGAAACATCCAGTTTTCCATCACGATTAGCAGTAATTTTCATTCCCTGTAAATTTTTTCTTACAAGTTGATCAAGTGCCTTCGACACAGTAAGCCCCTGTGTTTTGGCATAGACGAGTAGCAACCCATGTGTAGCAGAACTTACTTTGGCATTTATGTGTTTTAGTTCCATATGTTCATGATTATAACATTTGCAATTTCTACTTGCAAACCCATAATAAAATCTATTTACTTACCTTGTGTCCTCCGAACTGTCCACGAAGGGCTGATACCACTTTCCCCACATAACTTGGATTATCTTGTGACTGCACGCGAAATTCATATGACTCTTTGATAATGGGAACTTCCTGACCCATCTCCTCTGCCACCTCCACAGTCCACTTACCTTCACCGCTGTGGCTAATGGATCCAGATATCGGCTCAAGTTCTACTCCCCATTCTTTGTAGGCTTTTTCAAGCCAGCCTATGAGCCGAGACTCTACTACACTTGCACGGTTGTATACGCGCGCAACTTCGGCAAGATCCAGATTAAAATCAGACTGTTTCATTACATTAAAGCCCTCTCCAATCGCCTGCATCATGCCGTATTCTATGCCATTGTGTACCATTTTCACAAAATGTCCTGCGCCGATTCCTTCAAAATGTGCATACCCGTTTTCGACTGTGAGATCTTTGTAAAGTTGCTCTAGCTCTTCAAATAATGCTTTTGGTCCGCCAACCATGATACATGCGCCGTTTCTGGCTCCCGCCGGACCGCCCGATACTCCAGCGTCAACAAATTGGATGCCTTTTTCTGCCAGCTTTTGAGCGCGCATTGCGTCATTTTTGTATTGAGAATTTCCTGCGTCAATTACTATATCACCCTCACTCAAATATTGCGCTACTCCGCGCTCACCAAACAACGTTTCATCTACTGCCCCGCCCGCGGGAACCATCACCCAAATAACGCGTGGGGATTGTGAGAATGCGGAAATCATAGATTCGACTGTTTCATACGCGGTCATAGAATCGTGCTGGCTGGCTAGTTCTTGTGCCTTTTCTACCGTTCGATTGTAAGCACGCACAGTCCATCCTTTTTCTGCAAGTTGCGCAGCAATTCCTTTTCCCATTTTTCCCAGGCCAATAAAGCCAATTTCTTTGTTCATAGGTATGTATTAACTTTTGATTTCAATTTTTTTACCCTTTTCATATTCAAAGAGCGCTGGCTTATTTTGCTCTTTCCAAGTTTTGACGATTGGCTCGATAAACTTCCATTCGCTCATGATTTCCTGAGTTGAGACAAATAATGTCTGATCTCCTCGGATAATGTCAAATAATAGTGATTCATAATCATCGACAAAAAGCTCTTTGCTGTAGGCTTTATTATAATCAAATCCAAGTTCGTGCTCGGCTGTTTCATTGGAAAAACCTGGCTTTTTGGCAAAAAACTTCATCGTAATTTTTTCATCCGGCCTAATGTGATAATGCAAAGTATTTTTTTGCTCTCCTTCAACGTCATACAAACAGAGTGGTGTTTCCTTAAAAGTTACAATAACCTCAATCATTTCACATTCCTGAGCCTTGCCGCTTTCCAAAATGAGAGGGACTCCATCAAAATCTGGCAGATCTGATCGTGCTTCAATCCGAAAATATGTTTCAGTTTGTGATTTTGGATCAACTCCCTTTTCTTGAAGATATCCTTTGTATTGACCTCTATATGTCCTCTTGGCTACGTCCGACTCACTCATAACATGAAGAGATGCAAGGGCTTCACTTCGCTTATTTCTAATATCTTCTGGAATAAATTTGTATGGATGATCCATGATAAATAGTCCTAAAAGTTGAAGCATATGATTTTGACCAACATCGCGCAAAGCGCCAACCTTATCATAAAACTCTCCCCGACTTTGAACATCCAAATGTTCAAGAAGTCGAACTTCAATTTTTTCAATATAATTTTTGTTCCACGATGGAGTAAGAAATGAATTGCTGAACCGAAACACCAGAATATTTTTGACCGTCTCTTTCCCAAGGTAATGGTCGACGCGGTAAATTTGCTCTTCCTTGAAGAGATCTCCAAGCTGTCGATCCAAACCAAGTGCAGTCGCAAGATCTGTGCCAAATGGCTTTTCAAGAATGACTCGTGTCCACCCTTCTTCTGGACCACATGGCTTCGTGAGTCCTGACTCATGCAAATTGGTTACAATATCTGAGTACGAAGTAGGAGGAACGGCTAGATAAAATAGCTTATTTGAGCAAATACTCCATTCGCCATCTACTCGACCAAGCGTCTTGGCTAAGTCATCATAAGCTACTTTTATGTTGAAATCACCCTTCACATAGCTAAATGCCTGCAGAAATTCATCAAAATACTCGGGCTCTTTATATGAATTTGTTTGCATAATTTCACGAAGATACGATCGAAGTTTCCCATCGTCATAATCACGACGGGAAAATCCATAGATGCGAAACCGCTGGGGAAGCCGTTTTTTTCGATATAAATGATAGAGCGCTTTAAGAATTTTCTTCTTTACCAGATCTCCCGTCACGCCAAAAATGACAAAAATCGTAGGTAATTCAAACTTAGAAGGTTGTGAAATATCGTTCATGAGAAGATTATACCTGATTGCACTCGAAAGTCTTATGTAAGAACTCAGACGTAAGAGTTCACAAGTCTTGACATACACCCGCTCCGTCGACAACCAAGTTGTCATTCCCGCGCCAGCCTGTCGGTAGGCAGATTCTTTATCAGTTGTAGAGTTGTTTCGGGTACAAAAATCGCATATGTATTATGTTTACGTACTATTTTCAACATGCTTCCTTATTTCACGATCCAGCAGAAGAATGTCTTCTTGAATTGTACGCCAAACAATATCCAGGTCAAGTTGGTAATAATCATGGATCGCCCGATCTCGAAATCCTTTTATTTCTTTCCACGGGAGTGGAATTTGATCATGCGTTGTAGAAGAAATTTTCTTTGCTAGCTCTCCGACGAGTATCATTTGCAATATAACAGCGCTTTGGGTTTTGGGGTCTTGAATAAAACCTTGATAATCATAGTCTTTTGAAAACTGGAGAATCTTTTCAACCGCATCGAGAATCTGTGAGAGGTACACTAAATCATTTTTCATATATTGTCTGTATATCTGATTTCACATACGGAGCGATATGTTTGTTTAGACTTTTCTCAGTAAGCACGTCTACTTTTCTTTTTGTCACCGACTCAAGTGAATTAATAAATTTCATATAATCTATCATCCCCATTGGTTTTCCAAGTCTTACCATCAAATCGATATCACTTGTTTCTTTTGCCTCACCTCTTGCGAAACTCCCAAAGATAGCAGCATACGTGATACCGTATTTTTCAAAGACCGGACTCATTGTGTATTTTATACTTTCTATATCCATAAGTGATAGTATACTCTACTTGGCTTGCTGTGCAAAATTGTATCTACAAAAGTAGAAATTACTTATCAGTTGTAGAGCGCCAAAGTGTAAATCTTCCACTCATATCTACAAAAGTAGAAATTACTTATCAGTTGTAGAGAGAAGTTATTGATAATGAAAAATAATAATATCTACAAAAGTAGAAATTACTTATCAGTTGTAGAGCGAAAATGTATTGGTCTTTTCGTCCCATATCTACAAAAGTAGAAATTACTTATCAGTTGTAGAGAGAAATAACTCTGAGATTTGCCGATTACTATCTACAAAAGTAGAAATTACTTATCAGTTGTAGAGCCAAGGACTAAAAGTGAAAATTGGATTACCATCTACAAAAGTAGAAATTACTTATCAGTTGTAGAGCAAAGATCTTCCTTCACCAATCTACAATGATCTACAAAAGTAGAAATTACTTATCAGTTGTAGAGTGAAAGAAGCAAACGCCTTGCCTGTTTGGATCTACAAAAGTAGAAATTACTTATCAGTTGTAGAGCTATATAATGATTATATTATCAATTATTATCTACAAAAGTAGAAATTACTTATCAGTTGTAGAGCTCATCCAATGAGGATCTTCCGACCCAAATCTACAAAAGTAGAAATTACTTATCAGTTGTAGAGATTGGTATTGAGGGTGGCAATGACATCTTATCTACAAAAGTAGAAATTACTTATCAGTTGTAGAGATAAGGGGTATCAAACTAGAATTGTATGAATCTACAAAAGTAGAAATTACTTATCAGTTGTAGAGTATGAGAAATCAAATAAAAGTAATTTTAGGATCTACAAAAGTAGAAATTACTTATCAGTTGTAGAGCTCAAATAAACTAGTATCTGCGTTCCAACATCTACAAAAGTAGAAATTACTTATCAGTTGTAGAGGGCTTTCCATACTCTAATCCACAAAAATCTACAAAAGTAGAAATTACTTATCAGTTGTAGAGCTACCTATCTATTATGCAGTATTAGGGACATCTACAAAAGTAGAAATTACTTATCAGTTGTAGAGCTTCTGCCTCAGCTTCTAAATCTGAATCATCTACAAAAGTAGAAATTACTTATCAGTTGTAGAGCAGCGGAAGGTTGAAACTTAATAATAATCTACAAAAGTAGAAATTACTTATCAGTTGTAGAGTTCAATATCCAAAGGCAAGCTCCTACATATCTACAAAAGTAGAAATTACTTATCAGTTGTAGAGTAAAAATTAATCAAAAAATAACTACGTAAAATCTACAAAAGTAGAAATTACTTATCAGTTGTAGAGCCCCCATATCATATTGATCCTAGATAATCTACAAAAGTAGAAATTACTTATCAGTTGTAGAGCTACCACCTGCGTATTACCTGCAGACTAGCTCATCTACAAAAGTAGAAATTACTTATCAGTTGTAGAGATGCCAATAGATAGTGTAAGCGTAGCATCTACAAAAGTAGAAATTACTTATCAGTTGTAGAGACGGATCATGTAATACAAGCTATGTAATCTACAAAAGTAGAAATTACTTATCAGTTGTAGAGTTTTTTTTCGTTTATCTACTACAATTTCAATCTACAAAAGTAGAAATTACTTATCAGTTGTAGAGTCATAACTAAGCGGAGTGTCAATACTTATCTACAAAAGTAGAAATTACTTATCAGTTGTAGAGTAGCAGAGGATGGAAAATCAGTTATAAATCTACAAAAGTAGAAATTACTTATCAGTTGTAGAGAGCCGTTTTCCTGCTCTGACAATGCAAATGATACAACCAGCACACAAGGTGACATGGGACATTTGTGCCAGAGCAAGGAGATGATTTAGATTACTCTAAAAGCTCAAAGTATATTTTCTCTACAACGTCTTCAGAAAAATGAAGACAAGGGTTTTATTACTGATAATACAACTTCCACTTTTTCGGATTGTCAAAGTACAAACAAGGTCAATTCAAGTATACCACAAGCTCCTCTGCATGAGTCGCACTACCATAGCGCGCGACCTTTTCCTCACATCCATTGCAGAGCTTGAAAATATAGACACTATCGGTTTTCTTTATTTTCGTTTTGAACTTGAGATCTATCTCAAGTATCATCATTCGTAAAATTCTGGGACTGTTCTTGATCAAAAATACCGAGTACTGTACACGTTCGCCGTACTGCTCCATCAGCTTGGCAAAGTGTCGGCGTGTTTTGTCATCGTGGAAATCATAGGAAACTATTATCATAGGCTAAACTGAGGAAATGAATAACGTGTGGGATCCATGAGATGCAGATAGTACTGCCGCAAATAGCTATATATCGACTCTTTTTCTTTCGAAATACACTCAAAAAACATGAGACTGTACTTGCTTCTGATTTTTGGATCAGTCTTCAGGGCGAAACTTCCATTTTTGAATACAAAATCTTTGGTACGTACCATCCCCAAATTGTATGCCTTTATAATTTGGTGGTCTACAATCGGTCTCATCGGCTCCATCAGATCACAAGACAACGATTTTCTTTGAAAAAATAGCTGATGATAAAAACCTTTATAGGTATCAAAGCCAAAGAGTCTCAAAATAGAATCGATATAATTCAAGAGATAGGTATATCCGATATCCATGAGGAAGTTTGTGATATCTTCTTTCGTTTGAGGCGCACGTCTATTCCAATCGTATGGAGAGAATAATTGTTGGAAGTAATGATTTGCAAAACTTCCCTCATGACCGAGAAGCTCTGAGAGACTTTTCACGTCATCAATTTTGGCTATTGTTTGATCGAATATATCCTTATTTGATTTCTTCACTTTCCGCAATAATGCAAATTGATTTTGTATTTTATCTGAAACTAACTTTTTTGCGAATATACATGCTTGAGCATCCCCCATTCGATATTGTCTATCTCTGATCGCAGTATTTCCTTCAGCGAGGCTATTTATTTCCGCATATGCTTTCAGCGAGTAGTTCAAAAGCAGTATTGAGATACCGTATTTTTTTGCACGCTGGATCAGCGTAGATGTAATACTTGTATTGCCTATAATCACGACGCAAAGCACCAAATAGCAAGATATCTGGTCGACAGGTTCTCCATCTTTGAAAATGCGGATATTGCTATTCCAGAATCTGATCTGGTGATCAATATTTTTTTCAGCTTGGATAAATACAATTTTCTTCTCGCGAAAGTCAGGAAGAGTCAACATAATGATTTATGGCATAACTGACGATAGATACAGTTTTCACATTTTGCTTTTGTGACAGTCTGATATGTAGTATTTACTGAATAACTGCGTATGGCATCAATCACTTTTTCAAACTCATCTAATTCTTCCGCCCCTGGGATATCGATAGGATATCGTTTGTTATCAGAGAGTGAGTGAATGCAAAGCTTATTGACAGTATAGCCGGCTTCAACCAGTCCGAGATACTGAGCGTAGAGTTGATATCGCTGTCCATTGTACAGGCGATGGAGCTTGTGCTTACGCTCTATGAGGAGGTGTTCTTTTGTATCGTAGACATCTATCTTGCCGACAAGATTGTATTTTGATACATAGACACTGGTCCCCTGCAGGTATCTTTTTGCAGATGAGTACTGCCCTGTGTCAATTTTTTCATGCGCACTTCTCCCCATTTTTTGAGGCGCTTCATGATAAAGGTTCTCATGAAAAGACTCATACACGCCATGAAGAAAAATTGAATGCGGGCAAAAGATGAAGTCATTGATTTTAGATATTTGAATCACACCGTCCATGGTGTGACATTATATCATATATTGATATGGTTTGATGGGTATTGATCCTAGATACTATTTATTTCCAAGCCTCTTTTGGCGATGTTATAAGCAGCGACGTCATCGGAGTTATGAAGGTTTTGTTCAAGTAAGTTTCGACTCTCTTCTGTTGAAAATTTACATTGATTATCATCTTTACATATATAAACATTTTTTCTTTTATTTTTCTTATAGGAATCATTTTCTGTACATTTATTACATTTGGGATTGCACTGATTTCCACATTCCTGATTCCACTCAGATTGACAATTTGGACATCCTCGACTTGTTCCACCAACTTCAACAAACTTCAAAATTCCCATTTGACACACCTTAAATTCACCTCGCAAGAAGATGGACTCTTTTATCTGTGGTGGCACTTCTCCCGTATTTGCAAACTTACGATACAAAGCCCACTCCAAACGACGAGAGATATCTTCATTACTTTGTTCAAAATGCTCATCGATCATTTTACTATCGCTCTTTTTCTGCACAGTATCCAAATTCTCTAATGCTATAACTCCATGTATTTTTAACTTATTTTGCAGGTGAAATAGAAGCCCTACCATATTTGCGGTAATTGAATCTCGCAAGTGATTTATCTGCTCTATTGTTTCAATATCTTTAAAGTGATTTTTTATATCTAAATTTTGTAAATAGTCTTTGAGAGACTGCATCAAAGATTCTTTTTTATCTCGCCAAGGATTTTGCCTTTGCCATTCACAAAGCCAATATATTGTATTATTTTTACCCAGCATGATTGTTTTATTTCCAGAGATCGTAGTATTTTTATCTATTTGAGCATTTGAAAACAGCTCAAAGATTCTTCTTTTTGCCGATGTTTCTTTCAGTTTAAGGTATGTTTTTTGATCACCATTAGTAATAATATGTCCCTTTATTAGCTTTGCTTGAGTGAGGTCTATAGAAGAGACTATTCGATTTTCAAAAAGTATTGGATCGGGCTCCTTTCCCTCCTCCAGCACTTCTGAAATATTATCAATTACTTTTCGATCTTCTCCTTTTGCATTTTTCAAGCTCTTTCCACCGACATCTTTTAAAATTGCTTTTTCATCGCTTAATTTATAAATAGAAATTTTTGCGAATTCTTTTGGTTGTAATACTCCAAATTTATTTTTTACATCAGAAAATTTTACAACATTTAGAGTCGCGAGCTCTTTGAGCCCTCTATCAATTCCGTAAACCCATACACCGGAAAAGTCTCTATTGAAGACTGTATTAAAGCTATCAATATGATTTTTTATGTCTTCAATTTTTTTGAAGGCTAGATTTGGCTTTTTCTTATCAGCATGAGTCGTTATTGTCGTTGCAAGTGTAAAACGAGGGTCAGAAAACCTATTGTTTACATCTGATGTCCTATTCTGCCTTGAGGCATTGCTCATTTCTTTGATTTCATCTCTGTAAAAAATACTCACCTCTGGATTGAGACGAATAGTATGGCCTGCTGTTTCATTTTTCCTGCTCCAAAAATCCTTCCAAATTTTTGCGTGAGCATTTTCTTTTCTCGCGCTCCCAGTCGATACGCTACGAGTGGTTATTTCAAAAACTTCTGCTTCAAATTCATCTTTAAATGTTTCAAATTCTTTTTTAGAAAAGTAAACTGGCACTTTTGTATAGCATGTTTTTTCAAGGACTGACTCAAATTCTTCTAAGGTTGTAAAATCAGTCTTCAAGAAGGTATTTAAATTTCCAAAATCTACCAAATCTAAATATTTTTTAGAGTAATCGGATTGCAGAACTTTTTTATAGAATTCGATAAGTTTCTCTGGTGTTTTGTTCCATTGTTGTTTATATTTGGGAAACCAGATTTTAGGGTTTGTTTCTTTCTCAATTTCCGGAGCAAATGTATTTTTAGTTTTTTTAAAGCAAAGCTTTTCCAAAGCTCTCAAAGTAAGAGATTTAAAATGATACACCTTTACATCGCCAGATTCTTTTTTTTCTTTTCCTTGTAAAAACTTATGAGCATTTTTGTGATTTTCTAATTCTTCACCATTTTTCCTCGGAATAAATACAATAAATTTTTTGTTTTCTTCTTCTGCTACCATAGCATAGTGGGTTAAGAGTTGGGACTGAACCTCTTCATTTTCTATTCCTTTTATTTCTGCAATTATTTTGCCCCTTTTTAGGGCAATTCGTTTATAGAGTTCACAGAGTTCAAAATAGTTTTTGGTTTGAATTTTTTCTTTTGGGGCGTTAAAAAACTTTCCTCGTTCTTGTGCTACTTTTTTTGCATCTTTTGGTTTTTTATCAAGCTCTTTTGTAAGTTTATAGCAAATCTCAAAATTTTCGTCAGAGGCATCAAATAGTGGGAACTTCTTTCTAAAGTTTTGGAATGTAAGTTTATCTCTCGCAACTGCCTCTATAAAATCTGATTTTTGATTTGCCTTCCAAATTTTCATTTTTTGATAAGCTTCGTCAAGAACCCAGTTCTGAATTTCATCGCCAAGTCCAATCTTTTTTAACCAGTCAATATCGCAATCAAATAAGATTTCTGTTTGTTCTGTTCGTCTATCAATAACTCGTTCTCTTTTATAAATTGCCCACGACAAAACCCCATTCAATTCTAATTCTTTTTCTTTTTTTAAATCTTCATACTCTTTTGGAGTTTTGTTCAGGGTATAATAATTGAAGCTTGCTTTATGCAAAAGTACTCCATTGCTCTGAGTCGGAAGATATTTTTTGGAGCAAGCATTAAAATTTTTTTCTATCTCTTTTAGCCTCCCTCTAAATTCTTTAATTCTAACGTCACTTTCATTTCCTTGTTTTCCTTGAATATCAATAACAGCATTAAAAAAATCTTTTATAAAAGGCAAGTTTTGCCTCTTTGAAAATTTTCGTAAAGCAAAAGCGATGTTGCTTTTTCTTTTTTGCTTGTGTTCTTCTGTTTGTGTTATATCTTCCAAGCTTTCTGTTAGTTTTTGCCATTCGTCAAGCCATCGCAAAATTTCTTCTGGCAAAAAATCTATTTTGCTTAAAACGTAATTTTTTTCTATATCACTTCTTCTACTCCAATTATAAAATTCATTTTTTGTATGAGTTCTGAGCCATGTATATTTGATTTCTCTTTTCTTCTTAAACTCTAATTTTGAGTCTTTTTTTTTGTAAACAAAAATTTCTAAAAAGAGTCTTTGTACTTTTTTAAAATCTTTCAGTAATTTGATAACATCGCCGCCCTCAAAAATTTTCTTCCTACTCGGTTTTAACTCAAACCTCACTGTCTTTTTTACTTCGTATAAATTCTTAAATCTATCCATAATTATTTATTAGAAACTGTATCAACAAGCATAGGCAACTAACTTTGTTCAGTTAAACGAGAAAAAGCGTTTTCCTTATGAACCACAACAAGCTCAGTATTTCTGTAATTATCGGCAAATGCGGGTGGAAGCTTTGCATTCGACTTCGTGTATTTAAACTTAAATGCCTTCAGTTTACCATCTATTTCTTCTATAAGATCAACTTCCTGTCCTTGGTAGTTTCTCCAAAAGTAAAAAGAGGGTTGTCTATCAGCGAAAGAATGGATTTTTATCCGCTCGAGTGCACAAAAATTTTCCCAGATCGCACCAACATCGCTGCGAATAGACATGTCATTAAAATTATTGAGGAGAGCATTTCTGATTCCTATATCCCAAAAATATACTTTGAATTTGCGACTCAACTCATTTCTGAGATTTCCCGAATATGCCCGCAATACTTTGATGACAAATATTTTTTCTAGTAAGTCTATATATCTCATCACAGTGGCTCGGTCTATACTCAGCAAGTTTGCCAGCTCATTGCTCGATACCTCATTTCCTGTCTGCAATGCAAGAGCCTTGAGCAAATCCGCAAGAATCCGAGGATTTCGTATATCTTGGTATGCCAATATATCTTTGAATAAATATGAGCTGGTGATTTCGCCTGCAAGCCGTGCCACCTTATCTTCCTCGGACAAATAAACAGACGGATACAGCCCAAACTTGAGGATGTGTCCGAGTTTACCAGCTAGGGCACTAATACCTTCATAATTTTTGAGCTCAAGTACTGAAAATGGGTAAAGATTAAATTCTATTTTTCTGCCAGTGAGAGGAGAACTTACCTCATTTTGGAGTTCAAAACTTGATGATCCAGTAGCGATAATCTGCAAAGAAGGAAATTTATCCACAAGCAATTTGAGTTTTTGCCCAATCTTGTTGATCACTTGTGCTTCGTCCAATACAATCAGTCTGGTTGCGGGCTTGAGAAGAGCGACTATCTCATCGACTGTGCCATGTTCAAACTGAGATTGTATGGCGGGGTCATCAAGCTGTATGTATTCCCCAGTGTCTGGGTATTCCTCTAAAATATGCCGTACCAGTGTAGTCTTACCGACTCGACGGGGACCATAAATAAGAATAACCCGTCCATCAAACAGGTATTTTTTGATTTGTATTTCTATAGCTCTCTGTATCATATTTGTTTTCTAATCACATTATTATAGTAAATAGTGTGGTTTTGGAGTTAATTGTCTGTAAGTACGGCTATTTTTGTTGTGTCCATAGAGTTAGTCCGCTAGATTTGAATCATCACTAAAGGAACTCTCATCTATAAACCTCTGATGTTTCCGCTTACTTCCCAGTCCATTTTGTCCCATTGTTTATATGTTTCTTCATCCCATTCTTTCAAATTAATCTTTAGATCTTTACTTGCAATTCCATCTTTTGTATTCATCTTTTTTTTCAACTGTTCACTCCGTATTTTTTCATAAATCATCAGCCCCCTTCTTGCAATGTTATAAGCACCATTCGCATCACCGTCTTTAATCTTTCGGGCCTTGAGTGACATAGTTGAAAAGTGACACTTTGGACAAGATATACAATCAAACATTTCACTATCTCTCTCTACTGTATGGCGGAGCCATACCAGACTATTAAATACCTTACCAAAATCCACATAACGAAATTTAGCGTCATTTTGAACAAGGGAAAACAATTCTATGTCTTCCTGCAAGTAATCCTTGAAAATATCTTTAAGGGAGCCATTATTCGATGAATTTCTTTCAACGTCAGAATAGATCACTTCCATTTTGCCTTTTCCATACAAATTCTCACAGCTAAAATCAAACGCTTCAACTTTCCAAAAATACTCTATTCTGAATCTGTCTTTAGACTTTTCAAAGAATATTTTTAACTGATCCTTTGCAAATTTTTCTTTGATCTCCTTTGCCTTTTTCATTGGCTCAACTCCTCTGCGCCTAAACCCGCAGTGTGGACAAGTTTTTGAGGTGAACTTTGCATCAGTGTAGAATATTGCCCCCATCTGATTGCCCCAATATTTTATGGCTTTATTTTTCGGAGTTAATTGCAAGGCATTTCTGACCCCCTCCAGTGTTTTTTTCAATACTAAGTAGCTCAATTTATCCACTAATGCATTCTCCAAACGCTGATAAACACCTTTTTCAATCCTAATACTACGATCTTTTTTAAAGCCATGATTCAATTCTTCAAAACAAACAAAGGCATTGTTATCAACCATCATCCTCGCGATTTCATTCACCACGTTTGAGATATAACCCGCTTTCAAGTCCTTCATGCCTTCGATCTTTGTCCATGACCTACGAGCCATCATTCGCTCCTTTTCCTTTATATCCAGTTTGTCACGATAGTTGACAGACTGTTTCTTTTCTACCCCTTCCTTATTTTTAAGAATATTTGAACCAACTATATTTAAAGTTTTTGGTCCATCAACAATTGCTCTACTTTGATCAAGTAAGCAATAATACGCCAATTCTTTTTCACCTCGATCTATGCCGATAATTTTTACTTCCTCGTTTTCTTGAATATACTCGTGAACTTTACGGTTGACGCTTCCACCATCATTGATATTGTTTAGCGCAATCGGCAGGTGGAAAAGTATCTGATTCTCTGTGAACCGTCTCTTTTTATTCGGAAGCTTATCCGTTTTTGGATTCTTCAAGCTTTTCTTTTCCCATTGATCAATTTTATAATCATCAATCTTTTTTCTGAAAAACACTTCCGCACCACCAGAGAGTTTAAAGATGGGATTCTCTTCATTTTCTTTTGAAAATAGTTCTTCAAAATACAGTGTGTGGAGGTTTTTCTTGCTATTAGGATTTTTATCAGGAGAAAAATCTTTACTGTAGATTTGGAATAATGCTTTAATTTTTGTATCGTTTGAATTTTGCTTAACCGCATTAAAGCTGGTTTTATAAAAAAACGGCTCTAGCTTTGTAAGCTCGTAAACCATTTTATCTACGCCTTTGAAATCTTTTCGCTTAGGAGTTTTGCCAAATAATTCACCAATTCGATTAACTAGATAGTCGGCTTCCTCATTGAAATTAAAAGTATCACTAAAGTTGTTTCTCAGGATCTCTAAAACAATTTTCTTTTTGTCAGCTTTCCTATATTCGTCGTATGTTGTTCCTTCCTTACTTGCAAACAGGCTATCTATTTGTTCTCTAGTGATCTCAAAATCAAATAGACCACTTGTACGATCTTTTTTTATTTTTTTTATGTATGTTTCAGCCTTTGGAAAAGCGGCAATTAATTTCTCATCTATTATTTTATCAATATTATTTAA
>PFSC01000053.1:643-1385 GCA_002788865.1 Candidatus Roizmanbacteria bacterium CG_4_9_14_0_2_um_filter_39_13 | reverse complement strand
TTCTGGTCTTTCTTCAACTTCTTCTGTAACCATTAACCTCTCAATAATTTGTGACTTTAAAGGTTCGCTCTCTTTTTGAGCAGCTGGGGTAACTGGAACTGGTTCAAACTTTAACTCTATAAAAGGCGGCAGTTCTAATGACTTAATTACTGCCAACAGTGAGATATTCACGTCGCCAGTTTGCTTAAATTGAGCCAGTAACTGTAAAGTTAACAGTAATCGTTGATTACCAGATTCGACAAGGATAGCTTGAGCTTCAGTTAGGGCATGGTCAGTTGCCTCACTTGCAAATCTAGATTTAGTAGCCTCATTCAGCTCAGATTTACTTACTCGCTCTATGACGTTTTGATATAAATCCCAAATATTCTGTAAATTTTCTTCCAGAGAAAAAGGCGCGTCCGCCGACCTTGCTATCTCAGCTGCGCTCGCTGCTAAAGACCACTTCAGCTCACTTATTTTCTCTTCAATCTGTTCCCTTTCACTAGACACCAAAAAATCTAATACATTCTGACTCAACACCGATACTTGTTGTGATCTGAGTTCTTGCTGTACCAGAAAAGTATTCATAGCTGCAAGATCGCTAAAGCTAGCCGGTATCTCTGACGGAGAAACCACCGTTTCCCACACTCTGAGGGTATCAGTAAAGTTACCAATTATCTGATTGAGTCTTTCTCTCGCTTGTTCTTTCATTTTTTAGGCCCAAATTATAACATACGTGGACAAAAAAGGTTTTCTCCTTGCG
>PFSC01000053.1:0-578 GCA_002788865.1 Candidatus Roizmanbacteria bacterium CG_4_9_14_0_2_um_filter_39_13 | reverse complement strand
ATTAACAGCCGAACTTGATGAATTACAAAAACTGAAACTGCCCACGGCAATTGAGCGGGTTGCCCGTGCCCGTGAATATGGTGATTTAGCCGAAAACTCTGAGTATCACAACGCCCGCGACGAGCAGCAACTACTGGCCGCCAGAATCGAAGAAATTGAGAGTATTCTATCCAAAGCCAAGCTTGTCCATCAAACCAAAAGCACTCAAAAAGTTGGTATGGGCTCTGAGGTTGAAATAATTGAGGCTGGGCAAAAAAAAGTATTAACAGTGTCAATTGTTGGCGAGTTTGAAGCTGACCCAGCTTCATCTAAAGTTTCCAGCGTCTCTCCTCTTGGCAAGGCCTTGATTGGCCGCAAGAAGGGGGACGCAGTAACGGTGCAAGCACCAGCGGGAGCTGTTTCGTACACAATCAAATCAATTAAGTAAAAAATAGAAAGAAAAACTCAGCCCCGCAACCAGCGGGGTTTTTGGTTTATGCTGAAGTAATACGGTACAATAGCTGTTAGGCATACAATGATGACAAATCAACAATCACAACACTGGGTAGACAAATTGATTGACGGGATTTTAAAGTGGC
>PFSC01000086.1 GCA_002788865.1 Candidatus Roizmanbacteria bacterium CG_4_9_14_0_2_um_filter_39_13 | reverse complement strand
CTAATTTGGACAAGTCGGGACTAAATATTCGTACTTCTCGATCTTGATTTTGAGGCTCAAGAATAATTTTGTTGTCAACAAGTTTGGCCTTCAGTACATCCTTTTCTCGAATACCCGTTTGTTCTCTCCACGCTTTGGGAATAGTGATTAAACCGTTACTAAGGATTTTGATCCATTCTTCTTGTGCTGGTTGTACTTGCATAATAATATGAAAATATAATATTATGATGTTATAACACACCTGACCTTACTGGTATAATAGCCTTATGTCAAAAGTCACCATACAAGCCCCTGCAAATATTGCATTTATCAAATACTGGGGGCGCTTAGATCATAAGCTCTTTCTTCCGCTCAATAACAATATTTCTATGACCTTGAGTAGCTGCACTACCACAACTACCGCCGAGCTCATCAATGGTCCTTCCAATATGGTTGAGGTCAAATTCTTGGGCAAAGAATATACACAACTTACCTCAGATTCCATAAATGCCCGAAACATTTTTGATCAAATAACAAGAATTAAAACGCTTGCCAAATTAGATAGATCGGTACACGTCAAATCAGAAAACAATTTCCCCGCTGATGCTGGTATCGCCTCATCGGCATCGGGCTTTGCCGCACTTACCGGAGTGCTTCTTTTGGTATACGGTCTGCATGCATTATATGAAGATAAAAAAGAATTTTCTAGACAAGTTCGCTTATGTGGATCGGGTTCTGCAGTACGTTCAGTGTATGGTGGATTTGTAGAGATGTTTGCTGGTCATGATCATGAATCGTCTTATGCAAATCAAGTGGCAGATGAACATCACTGGGACTTGGTAGATATCGTGGCAATTGTAAATGCAGATAAAAAAAAGATCTCGTCGAGTGAAGGCCATGAACTGGCTGAAACAAGCCCACTTTTGACAGCGCGAATAGAACATACCAAAAAGCAATTTCCCATCGTACGAGACGCAATAGTAAACAAAGATTTCCAAACACTGGGTGAGGCACTTGAGCTGGAATCTACATCAATGCATGCCGTTATGATGACTCAAAATCCCCCTGCATTTTATTGGGGTCCTGGTTCGATAAGTATTATGAATCAAATCAGAGAATTACGAGAACAAAAAGGCATTCTTGCGTATACCACTTTTGACGCAGGTGCAAATGCACATGTCATATGTCAGAAAAAAGATGCTGCAACCATCGAGCATTTGATGCAAAAAAATCCCTTCGTAAAATCAACCATTTATAACGAACCCGCTCCCGGAGCACACGAAGTTAGTAATCATCTTTTTTAAATAAACTCTCATGGAAATTGTCTGTATAAAACTTGGTGGATCGTTAATCACCGATAAAAATAAGCCGTATACGGCCAGACCTCAAATTATTACACAGCTCGTGACTGAGCTTAAAAAGGCATTTCAAGATAATCCAAATCTTAACTTGGTTTTGGGAAATGGCGCTGGCTCTTTTGCCCATCAATCGGCACAAAAGTACGATACGTATAATGGATTTTCAACTAAGGAAGGCGCCCTTGGAGCATGCGTTGTCCATAACGATGCAGCAAAGCTTAACAGTATATTGGTTGAAGAATGTATAAAGCAAGAATTACCGGTATATTCGCTCCAACCTTCAGCTATGATGCTTGCCAATAATAGATCGCTGTCTGATTCCTATTGGTCTAGTCTCAACGTGCTACTTAAAAAAAGAATTATTCCTTTTGTGTATGGAGATGTCATTTTAGATACATCCACTGGATCAACGATTTTTTCAACTGACACATTATTTCGAATTATTGGAACCTATCTAAAAGAGCAAGGATATACAATAAGAATGATTCATGTCGGCGATTATTCAGGTGTTCTGGATAAAGATGGACAGGTAATTTCCCAAATAACGCCAGATACCTATGATTCTATGAAAGATGCCTTAACTTCATCTGAATCCACAGATGTAACAGGTGGCATGAAACTGAAAGTAGAAGAAATGATCAAACTGGCAAAAAAAGGTGTCACTTCTTATATCATTGATGGCACTTTACCAGGAAATATTTCAATAGCCCTATCAAGTAGATCTGTAGGAACCCAAATACTTTCGACAAATGCTTCTTGACAAACACAATCTTTCTCACGTATTCTGGTAGTAATCATTACTATTTAAACCATTATCATGGCAACAAAGAAAGAACACAATCCTCATGACAGTGTGATTATTCAGGCTGGAATCCTTTTTGTGATCGTTTCAGCAATCGCAATCACTGCATATACCTTTGCAAACTTCTACCCAGTGGCACAAGTCGGCGCAGGATATTAGTGTGGCAAAAACACCAACTGTTTTTGAAATATCTACTGGCGGTATAGTGTACAAAAAAGAGAACAATGTTTTGTTGTGGCTTTTGGTGAAACATAAAGGTGCTGGTCATTGGGGTTTCCCCAAAGGTCATATTGGGGATTTGATCAAAGATGAACGAATGGAAGATGCCGCTCTTCGTGAAGTGAGAGAAGAAGGTGGTATCACTGCAAAAATCATACACAACACTCCTTTAGTTACTCAGTACTATTTTCGGCGTGGCCACATGCTTCACAATAAATCTGTTTACTATTTTCTCATGAAATATATTTCTGGAGAAACGAAAGATCATGATGACGAGGTAAGTGATGCAAAATTTGTTGAAGAAGAAGAATTACCAGAGACTCTTACTTTTGAAATAGACAAAAAAGCATTTAAGGAGCTTAAAAATAATGCTACTTCGTGAGCGGTGGAAGGCTCAACTGTCAGTCTGCGATCATGAATGAAGTGAATGGGAGTAGATACTGACAGTTAGTCCCGATGAACTTTCCGACATCGGGAGATTCGATGAGCGGTGGAAGGGATTCGAACCCTCGACCTCTTCCTTGGCAAGGAAGCGTTCTACCAACTGAACTACCACCGCATTTCCAGTGCCGAGAGTCAGAGTCGAACTGACATTTGAGGTTTTTCAGACCACCGCCTTGACCACCTTGGCTATCTCGGCTATGTTAGCTATTAGATAAACGGGCTGTCTAATCGCTAAAGGCTATAAGCTAATTGCTAAAATAGTGCGTCTGGATGGAATCGAACCATCGACATCCATTTTATAAGAATGGCGCTCTACCGCTGAGCTACAGACGCTTATTGTACCGCAAATTATAGTATAAAACCAGTACGAAAGATAGTAAAAAACAGACCACAAAAAACACATCAGAAAGTGGAGCATTATTTCGAAGATTTACTGTTTATCTTATTCTGTCTTTTCTGTTTCTTTATCCTCTATCGTGCCATCGTCAACATCCTCCTTCACTGTTTTTTCATCCTTCATTTCAGAATCACGCACCTTATCAATTTCTTGCGATGATTTTACCTGCATAAATCCTTCTGAGATCATCTGATTCAAATGCATTGTTTGACGATATAAATAATATTCACCTGCGACAAGAAGCGTAAAACCTACTATCACAACAGAAGTTACGAAAAAAATATGATTTCGAATGTATTGAGCAAGTTGTTTATCCATTATTTCTCAATCACCTCCTTTCAATTTATGTCGATATACTATTACTGTATCAGATAAATGTGCAGAGGTTTGATGTTGAGGTGGACCTAGCCAGAATCGAACTGGCGACTGTGCAATGCGAATGCACCGGTATACCACTTACCTATGGGCCCAGCTTTTGTGTCCCCGGGCAGATTCGAACTGCCA
>PFSC01000167.1 GCA_002788865.1 Candidatus Roizmanbacteria bacterium CG_4_9_14_0_2_um_filter_39_13 | reverse complement strand
TAAATCCCCTCGAATATAAATAAGGCAGATCTTTCCCCACCATGGCATCTCGGTGTAAAACCAGGAATTATCAACTCCAAAAATTGATTGAAACTTTTTCAAAGATATTATTAACTTATTTATTCTCGATTTAACTAACAAGTATAATTTTACATCAATTCAACTCCAGAGCGTAAGTTAAATTCTTTTGCGGCACTCTTGCCTTGGACAGTGATCTCGATAAATCGTTTGTTCTGATATCCTGAGCTTCCAATAGTCATTCCATGTCCACCTTCTGGAACATCTTTTAACCTATTGTAGCAAGTAAACGTACCAAATTTTGTCACGATCTGCTTTCCTGCTTCAAATCCTATTTCGTCTGGCAATAATGTAGTTTTTACATTGCCGAAATTGTCCACCCACCATACAGTTTTTGGTGCTTCAGGAATATCATCAAGTGACATTATTTCTGATGGGACATCTTCCCCCTCGTGTACCCATTTTGCAAGAAAAGGCATGTATTCAAAACTTCTAAACTGAGTGAGAACGGTGCGCCTTTGTGCATCTTCCTCAAACTTTCCTTTTTTCACAAACGCATCAATGACGGTTGGCAAATCGGTGACATACAGCTTATCAATCAGGCCAAATTTCTTGGCAAGTGACAGCGTTTGTCCGGCGACCGTTGCAACAATCGTTTTATTTGCGTATTTAAAATAGCCAAACGGTGTTCCATTCGGATAATTTTTTCCCGATCCATGTCTGGGAGCTGCATTTACCATGATGACCCCATCTCCGCCGGTTGCTCCATCAAGCGTGTCAATAAGATTTCCAGAAGCTTCAATTTCGTTGAAATTGCCGACACCGATGAGGGAGATATTTGCGTTTGGAAAGAGTACGGAGGAGCGCGTCGTTTGACGAGCAGTTTCGTTGGAGTCTCTACAGTCAGTGATTATTGTGACAAACATATATCAGCTTTGAAATTAATAATATGAAAGTACTTATGTACAAGAAGTATCCATGATACAGGAGAAATCGATATTCGTCTAGTGAATTTGCTTTGAGTACAGAGTTCACGCTCTTTGACACAACTACATCATAGTATGTCATTGCGAGGAGTGACAGCGACGAAGCAATCTCTAAATAATTAGATTGCCGCGCTCCATTTCATTCCGCTCGGGAATG
>PFSC01000179.1 GCA_002788865.1 Candidatus Roizmanbacteria bacterium CG_4_9_14_0_2_um_filter_39_13 | reverse complement strand
GAAAACTGTCTTTCAAACGCTCCAAGTACTCCAAGTCTATCTGCAATATCTTCAATAATTGTGATTCTAGGACATTCTGTCTGACGGTGAGGATGTAGAGATATGTGTTCGCCACTTTTTGTAGAGCCAAAAATACTACACGGTTTGCAAACGTATCAAGCTGACCATGTGCATTTGCCGCCGATGTTGCATAGACAAGTGGAAGGATTGAGCCATTCATAACTGCTGCTCCAACAGTATCATATTGTAAGATCGTGTCTGCAGATTCTCGACCCACGGCACGCAAAAGTCGATCCGTATCATGCATGCCCTCAACTATGGGGAAGAGAAAGTCAGGAAGTAATAACCTTTCGTGTGCTTGAACCATTATCACATTATACTCAATAAGTTAATTTACATAACTATTTCCTACGCACACATTATGTAAATATGTATCGAATCGTAATATTCTATTCCTTGTTATAATATGATCTGTAGTTGGAGAGATGTGGCAGACCTGCCCACCAACAATCGCCCCGTGAGCCAAAGCGAGGATATGTTAAGGCGAACGGAAAGATGTGGCGGGGTGGCCGATATGTATGATATTTAATCGTAATTGTAACTAGGATAGAAGTTGGAGAGGTGGCAGAGTGGCCGAATGTACCGGTTTCGAAAACCGGCGTGGGGAAACTCACCGAGGGTTCGAATCCCTCCCTCTCCGCCAACCCAAAAAGAAGTAGCACATAATGAGTGTATATATTTAGACTGATAGAGTAGACTCAGCACTTTCAGAGGTTGGGGGTTTATACTGAATACAGTGGAACTTTGAAGTAAAATGAACCAAATGGCATATCTCTCAATTAAAAATCATCACTATGAATGAGAAAAAAAAGGATTTGAAATTTTCATTTCTCATTCTTTTACCTTTGTTGATACGATCAATCGCAGAGATAAACGCTTATATCCCATTTTTGTACATGAATGTTGGAGGTAGGTCAAATCCTGTATTTGATATTGTCAAAGTCACCGTTGCACAAGTTGTCATATACGCTTTATTTTTTTCTTATGTTTACTTTTCGATATATTTTGCTCGTAGGCAGAAAAATTGGGCAAGGAAACTGCCATATTTGACTCTATTACCATTACTTGTAATTATCATTATGCTATTTTACGAATTCTTCTCGGAGACAAATAAGAATGCATTTTGGGAAGGATTCTTTTGGATTATTCTTCTTGGAGGTCCAATATATTTGATTGTAAATATTGCCATGTTTTTAATATTAAAGAAAAGAGTAGATTCAGCTTATAAAGAAGGGGTAACGATGTAGCAAGAAATTAAATAAAGTAATTGCAATTACTGCTATCTCCCATATTTCATATGAGCTCCGTGAGTTGAATAATTCAGATAGTCTTGAAAAAAGTTCCAATACTGCCCCTCCCTTCCCGCCATTTTGAATATTACGACACCCTTTTCTCAATCTTTTCTCAATGCTCAACTACTGCTATCTCCACATCCTTCTCCAAAATGCCCCGAGTACATCTTTGAGGCGAACTGGATTTTTGAATCCACCTGGAACTACAAGATTTTGACCAGGGGTCAATGGAAAATCTTTGTCATTTGTAAAAACATTGAACGGATAGTTGCGGATTGCCGATGGGTCTACCCCGTAGAGCTTTGCAATACTTTCGATCGTTTCTTGGTTTTTGACTGTATGTACAATGCCAGTTACCGGAGGAATGCTGATAACCATATCGGTTTTAATCCCAGATTCTGGAATATTTTCATTTGCCCACTCGATTGTCTTGACCGAAATATTAAACTTCTCTGCAATTGACTCAAGAGAGTCCCCGTACTGCACACGGTAATAAATGGATGTCTCTCGAATACCCAGATCTTCGGTGTCAAAGATTAGATTTTGTCCTATACGTTTCAGATCTGTGTGAGCTTTCCGGAGTGAAAAAGAAAACAACGCAATGGCAAGCAAAATGAAAAAAGGGAATAGCCTCAGGTACGAAATATGAAGAGGGGAGTGAAGATGGCGCGCATTTTGCTTCTTTTTGTTCATACTCACATCATAACTTTTTTTTCAAAAGATTGGAACAGATGGAAGAGGAAGCAGGATCATAGTACAATGAGTGTCTCTATGATTTCACTTTCTGAAGAACAAAATACGGCAATTGATGCGATTATCCATTGGTTTGAACACGAGACAAAAGTTAAAAGATTTATCACGTTGGGTGGATATGCAGGTACCGGGAAAACGACAGTTGTAGCTGCACTTCGGAATAAGCTTCATGAAAAGAATAAAAAACTCAAGATCGCATTTGTTTCGTATACTGGTAAAGCTACTCGAGTGCTCCAATCCAAACTCATTCAAACAAAAGAGATCTACAAAGCCGACTCGGTAAGCACTATTCACTCATTGATATACACTCCTATTGTGAATGAAAGAGAAGAGATAGTGGGATGGAAAAAAAAGGAATCTCTCGAATGCGATTTGATCATCATTGATGAGGCGTCGATGCTAGATAGTATGATATGGGGGGATATATATTCGTACGACATTCCGATTATTGCAATTGGAGATCATGGACAACTTCCGCCAATTCAAGGAAATTTTAGTCTCATGGCAAAAACTGACCTGATGCTTTCCAAGATACATAGGCAGGCTCAAGAAAATCCAATCATAGGACTTTCGATACAAGCTCGGGAACATGGATATATACGTCCCGGAAGATATAGCGAGTTTGTCAAAAAATATACTCCTGAAGATCCAGATTTTCAGATGGAGATGCAAGAAGTGTTTGAAAATTATAACTCAGACACTCTCATTCTCTGTGGATACAACAACACACGAAAGAGGTTGAATCAGACTATACGCAATGCACTAGGTTTTGATATGTCAGAGCCGTCATCAGGTGATCGAGTGATTTGTTTGCGAAACAACCACGAACATCATATCTACAATGGAATGATTGGTACAATTTCTGAAATAGTACCAAAGGGAGATCAGTGGTATGAGGCTGAGATTCAGATAGATGACGGAGATATATATAATGGACGAATTTCAAAAGAACAGTTTGGGAGTGATACTGCCTTGAACTTTACCGACAAAAGATCAAAGATTATGGCGGGAGATTTATTTGATTTTGGATATGCTTTGACGGTACACAAGGCGCAAGGTGGTCAAGCACGGAAAGTCGTTCTGTTTGAAGAGCGCTTTAAAAAAATGGATGAAAATCAGTGGAGAAGATGGTTGTATACTGCAGTCACTCGAGCTGAAGAAGAGCTTATCATTTTTGGTACATAACTTGGGATAATCCCGTTATAGAAATTGCCATGAAAGCTAATAAGAAACAGATACAGGATTTTATAAAATACGTTTGGCTGTCCTATCAAGAAAATAAACGTTCAATGCCATGGAGACCGCCTTTACTTGAGATTCAAAACGAAAATACACTTGATTCATATGCGATATATGTATCGGAAGTCATGCTGCAGCAAACTCAAGTATCGCGAGTTGAAAAGAAATTTACTGAATTTCGGAATGAATTTTCATCTTTTGAAAAACTTGCACAAGCTCCACTTTCAAAAGTATTACGAGTGTGGCAAGGCATGGGATACAATAGACGAGCAAAGTATTTGAAAGAAGCAGCGGGCATCATTTCAAATGTTTATAAAGGAGTTATTCCCGAAGATCCAATACTTCTTGAAAATCTTCCTGGAATAGGACCTGCGACAGCTCGATCAATTGTGACATTTATATACAATAAGCCCGAAGTATTTATCGAAACCAATATACGCCGTGTCATGATTCACCATTTTTTTCCAAAGAAAACGTCAGTATCTGATCATGAAATCCTGCCATATATTGTGAAAACTCTTGATCAGGAAAATCCCCGAGAATGGTATTATGCACTCATGGATTATGGGAGTTCCCTCAAAAGAAATATCCCAAATCCAAATAAGCAAAGTAAACATTATTTCAAGCAGTCAAAGTTCGAAGGGTCCAATAGACAAATTCGTGGACATGTTCTCAAAATTCTCATTGCACATGGTACAATGCAAAAAGATTCACTTGTAGAGGTGGTTTCTGCACCCCAAAAAAGAGTATACGACATTGTGGATGAGATGATTGAGGAAAGGATGGTAATGGAAAAGGGAGGGAATTATTTGATATATGATACCATTACTAAATAAAACATATGAATATTAAAGAAAAACGCGCAACAATAATTGTTCAAACATTGAAAGCTCTGATTCCGAAAATTCAACCATCTCTCCACTTCTCAAATCCATTTGAATTTTTGGTGGCAGTGATTTTATCTGCTCAATGTACCGATGCGCGAGTGAATATAGTCACAAGAGATTTGTTCAAAAAATATACTTCAGTAAAAGACTTCGCAGGAGCATCGCAAGAGGAATTCGAGCAAGATATCAGATCAACTGGATTCTATCGAAATAAAGCAAAAAATATATTGGCAACATCACATATCATTCATGAAAAATATGATGATCAAGTCCCAAAAACAATGGGGGAACTTCTTGAGCTACCTGGTGTAGCACGCAAGACTGCAAACGTTGTTCTCGGGTATGAATTTGGCGTTGTGGAGGGTGTTGCAGTAGACACACACGTGAAAAGACTCAGCAATCTGTATGGTCTTACGACGGAACAAAATCCAATAAAAATCGAACAAGACCTCATGAAGGTTCTGCCAAAGTCCGAGTGGGTGGAATACACGATGAGAATGGTTGAGTACGGAAGAAAGTACTGTCCTGCAAGTAAACACGATCATGCACATTGTCCGATAACTATGGCACTTACAGAAGCGAAACTAGACCCAAAATCCCAACAGCAATGAGTCCGTATTTTGCTACTTTTTTTAGAGTATCCTTTTCTACAATTCCGAGAAATTTACTTGATTCTTTTTGTGACATTTTAAGAATATTAATTCCATTAATTATATCGTTCATTCACGATTGAAACTTTCCCATTTTCGATCATCATGTATTGTCCCAGTCCATGGCGAATTATGCCCGTGTTGATGAAGTTTTTTTGAGAATCTACCTCAGAACAATGAGTATGTCCAAAAATATGAAATATTTTTTCTGGTGAAGTGTAAGTGTAGCTTTTTTTCAATATAGTATTATTTTTTTTCAGCAGTATTTGATATGATTGTCCAAAAATACATGCGAGAAGTTTTTCTGCCATGCCCCAAAGCATCACCTTACTTCGAAAAATTTTTGACTCAACATTTTCACAACCAAGTTCAGTTGGAAATATCCGATGTCCATGCTCAATAATATACTGAATGCCTGAATCTTGAAATGAATACGTTTGTGCAGTTTTTTGGGAAAATTCTCCAAGAAGTTTTAGATTGTTCAGATGTTGTTCATCATGATTCCCAAATAAATAAATGGTATCTTTTTGTTTCAAAAGAGGAAATAACTTTTTCCACTCTGACTGATAAAAATCTTGAAATGAGATCAGAAAACCATCCCATAAATCTCCATTTATTATCACGCGATCTGCAGAGGATATTATTCGCTGGAGATATTGAAATTTTTTCTTCTCAAACCATGAAGTGAGATGCGTATCAGAAAATATGAGGACTTTCATGTTTCAGTGTCAAATTAACTCTCAACTCTTTTATCTCCGTTAATTTGGTACAGTAAGTCACGAAATCAAGTCGTTTGCATAGAGGCGATAATATTTTTTGGAACCTGTTCATAGTGTGACGGCTCCATATAAAATACCCCTCGTCCTTCGGTGAGAGATCGAAGAACAGTCGCATATCCAGAAAGCTCTGCAAGTGGAGCATATGCTTTGATGATTGTGACTTTGTTTCGTTTTTCTGTTCCAAGAACTTTTCCACGTCTACTTGAAATATCTCCGATTGCTGTACCCATGAAGTTGTCAGGAACGGTCACTTCAAGCTTCATAATTGGTTCAAGAAGTGTCATACCTGCACTCTTCACTCCATTTTGAACCGCCATAGTTCCTGCAATTTGGAAGGCAATGTCTGATGAGTCGATATCGTGATATGATCCATCATAAAGTTGTATCTTGAGATCGGTTACGGGAAATCCAAGAAGTACGCCTTTTTCAAGAGCTTGAATTACACCTTTTTCAACCGATGAGATAAACTCAGAAGGAATTGTTCCTCCTTTAATTTTGTTTTCGAACATAAAACCTTCTCCTCGTCCCAATGGTTCAAGTCGAATCATACAGTGACCATACTGACCATGTCCTCCGGTTTGTTTGATGTACTTACCCTCGGCTTCAACACTTTTGGTTATCGTCTCTTTGTATGCGACTTGTGGTTTGCCGATATTTGCATCAACACCCATTTCTCGCTTCATGCGGTCGACCAAAATCTCAAGGTGAAGTTCTCCCATTCCTGCCATGATGGTTTGATTTGTTTCATGATCAACTTTCACACGGAAAGTAGGATCTTCATCTGCAAGACGTTGAAGTGCATATGACAATTTTTCTTGATCAGATTTTGTTTTTGGTTCAATCGCAAGAGAGATGACTGGATCTGGAAATGAAATTTGCTCCAGCTGAATTGGGTGATCTTCATCGGCAAGAGTATCTCCTGTCTTTGAGGCTTTCGGGCCAACAAGTGCTACAATTTCTCCAGAGTATGCTTCTTCAATCTCTTCTCTTTGGTTTGCATGCATGAGAAGAATTCTACTTACGCGTTCTTTATTTCCGCTGTTTACATTGTAAACATAGGTTCCAGATTTGAGGGTTCCTGAATAGATTCGTGCATACGTGAGCTTTCCTACATGAGGATCAAGTTGAATTTTGAAAGCAAGTGCTGAGAATTTTTCTGTCGGAACAAGTTGTCGAACTATCGTTTCTTCGGTACCAGGGAGTAATCCTTCCACTTCTTTAAGATCTTTTGGTGAAGGAAGATAATCAATAATTGCATCAAGTAGAGGTTGAACTCCTTTGTTTCGAAGTGATGTTCCTGCATAGACTGGAATGAGTTCGTATCGTATGACTGATTTTCTCAAAGCCTTTTTCAATAAGTCCGGTTCAATTTCTTCTCCATGTAAGTACTTTTCAAGAAGTGCATCGTCAGTTTCTGCGATTTGTTCTATCATTTGGGATCGAAACTCTTTGACTTTACCCTGAACTTCTTCAGGAATTTCATCAGTTGTTTCATATTCTATGCCAGACTCATCTTTTCCCCAGATCATTGCTTTCATCGTGATAAGATCAACGACACCTCTAAATGTATCTTCTTTTCCGATAGGGTAGACCATGACGATTGGCGTTGCACCCAGTCGATCACGAATTTCATTTACTGTACCTTCAAAATTTGCACCTAATTTATCCATTTTATTGATAAAGGTTAGTCGTGGCACTTTATATTTATCAGCTTGTCTCCATACGGTTTCTGATTGGGATTGAACTCCTTCTTCAGCATCAAAGACGACAACTCCACCATCAAGAACACGGAGAGACCGCTCAACTTCTGCCGTAAAATCGACGTGTCCTGGAGTATCAATAATATTGATTCGATATGTTTTCCAAAATGTAGTTGTTGCTGCTGAAACGATCGTGATTCCACGCTCTCGCTCTTGATCCATCCAATCCATTTGTGTGTCTCCATCATCAATGTCCCCAATTTTGTAGCTACGACCTGTATAAAATAAAATGCGCTCGGTTGTTGTCGTTTTTCCAGAGTCGATATGTGCAATAATTCCGACGTTACGAATCTTGTCTTGTGCGACATTTCGGTTTTTTGTAGCGATGATATTTTGTGCCATAAGTTTATAAATTCATTAAATCATTTGATCAAAGGATCAAAAAAGATCGATATACGAGTATATCAAAAAAAACATACGCACAGCGGGTTGATTTTTGATACATTGATCCTTTGGTTTTATGATCTGTTACCACTTCAAATGAGAGAAAGCTTTGTTTTGTGAAGCTAGTTTCTCTGTTTGTTGTCGTTTTGCAAATGCTGGACCTTGTCGTTTTGCAGCTTCCTTCACTTCTTCGGCAAGTTTCAAGTCAAACGAGTTGAACTCTTTGTTTGAACGTGTCCGCGCGGCATCTATAATCCAGTTGAGTGCAAGATATATTTTTCGGTCTTCACGAATATCGGTTGGTACAAGGTATGATGCACCTCCAAGTCTTCTCGAACGAACTTCTTTGTCAGGTGTAACATTTGAAATTGCCTTATTCAGGGTGACGAGTGGATCATTGTCTTCTCCTTTGATATTCTCAAGCATAGAGTAGACAAGCTCTCGTGCAACTGTTTTTTTCCCATCTTTCATGATGTAGTTTATGAGTTTTGATACTTCAAGGCTTTCGAAAACCGAATCCGTTCCTGCTTTTTGTCGTTTGTATTGATGGCGTGGCATAGTATTTGAATTCTAAAATTCTGGAATTAGGTAAATTTATTTAGACTTTACTTTTGGTTTTTTTGTTCCATACTTTGATCGTGATGTCATTCGTGTATCAACTCCACTAGTATCATATTTATTTCTGACAACGTGATATTTTACTCCTGGAAGATCTTTCACACGACCTCCACGAACGAGTACGATAGAATGCTCAGCCAAATTGTGACCTTCTCCCGGTATGTACGCGGTTATTTCCATGCGATTTGAAAGACGTACTCTTGCAACTTTTCGCAAAGCTGAATTTGGTTTTTTAGGCGTCATAGTCCGTACTATTGTGCACACTCCTCGTTTCATTGGGCTTTGGGTTTCGACGTATCGACGCTTGACTGCATTAAAGTTGCTCTTGAGTGCTTTCGCTCTCGACTTCTGCGTCTTCTGTGACCGTCCCTTCCTCACTAGCTGGTTGATCGTTGGCATATTTCTTTGAAAACTGTAATTGATATTTATCTATTAACGGTTCTGTTACTGGAATTAAACGTCCAATTATAACATTCTCTTTGAGTCCTATCAAGTTGTCAACTTGACCTTGGATTGCGGCCTTGCTCAAAACGCTTGTTGTCTGTTCAAAAGATGCAGCAGAAAGCCAGGAGTCTGTATATATTGATGCGCGCGTAATACCAAATATGGTGATCTTTCCGATTGCTGGTTTTCCACCAACAGAAAGAGTTTTTTTGTTCTCTTCATCAAATCGAACTCGAGACACAACCTGATTATTTGTAAATGCGGTATCACCTTCATCATCAATCACGACTTTATCACTCATCTTACGAATGATTACTTCAAAATGTTTGTCATGGATTCCGATTCCTTGAGATTCATATACATCTTGTACTTCATTCAAAAGATATTGTTGTGCAAAATGCAAACCCTTAATGCTAAGAATATCTCGAATATTGAGGTATCCTTCAGATAATGGTGTCCCCGATGGGATCATATCACCATCTGCAACTTTGAGTTTTTGAGTCGTTGGGATTGAGAATTCAGAGGCCTCTTCTTGATTGTTTGTTGGTGTAACCGTGACTTTAAACATATCAAGTTCGGTATCTTCAATGACCGAGACTTTTCCTGCAATTTCTGTGATTGGAGAAACAACTTTTGGATTTCGTGTTTCAAAAAGTTCTTCAACACGTGGTAATCCTTGTGTCACGTCTGAGATGACAATACCTCCAAAATGTCGAACACGCATCGTTAGCTGTGTTCCTGGTTCTCCGATTGATTGTGCTGCAACGACTCCTGCTGGTACTCCGATCTCAGCAATTTCTTGAGTCGAAAGATCTATTCCATAGCACTTTTGACAAATTCCGATCTTTGATCTACAGAAGAGAGGGGATCTGACAGTCACATGATCAATTTCATTTTCAGAAATCAATTTGAGCTCGTCTGCTCGGAGCAATGTACCTGTTTCAATAAGAATTTTCTTCCCCTTCATGATAGGTTCTGCTGAATATCTTCCATCAATTCGAAGTAGCATTTTATCTCCACGTTCTCCTTGAGCTGTAATTTCAAGACCTTTGTCTGTTTCACAATCTTTTTCTCTAATAATCATGTCGTGCGCTACGTCATGAAGTCGGCGAGTAAGGTATCCTGCATCTGCGGTTTTGAGCGCTGAGTCGGTGAGACCCTTTCGAGCTCCTCGAGCAGAGATTACGTACTCAAAAATATTGAGTCCTTCACGGTAGTTTGATTTTGTAGGAACGTCGATAATTTTTCCCATAGGATCAACCACGAGTCCTTTCATTGCTGAAAGTTGCTTGAGTTGCTCTCGTGAAGCACGGGCACCTCCTGAACGAATGATGATTTTCACTGGATTTTCATCGTCAATCTCATCCCAAGTTTTATTTGCAAGATCTTCTGTCACATCAATCCAAAGCTTATTAGTGATTCTCTTTTTTTCATCAAGTGTAAGAAGTCCTTGATTAAAGTTTTCTTGAATTCCTTCAGCTTCTTTTTCAGATTTTTCGATGATTTTATTTTTGTCTTCAATGATTTTACAGTCAAAAATTGATACAGAAAGCCCACATGACATGGTTGCTCCCCAGAATCCAAGACTTTTGATTTTATCAATCACTTGTCCGACTTCTTCCTGAGTGAGGTGGGTCATCGAGACGACTATAAGATCTTTGATATCTCCAGCGGTGATATCGGTATTCACATATTCAATTACGTCTGGAAGTGTTTCATTAAACATGATTCTTCCTACTGATGTGACGATGGTTGTTCCCTTAATATGTACATGAATAGGCTGTCGTAATGTCACTTTTTCTAGATAATAGTTCTTGAGTGCCTCATTAGAGTTTGAGAAAATTTTCATTTTCTGCACATCTTGCTCTGCATGTTTGTCTAACGTTGTGAGGTAATATACCCCGAGTGCCATTTCTTTGTTTGGGATCACGATCGGTGATCCGTCTGCAGGTTTCAAAAGATTTTGGTATGGCAACATTCGAGTTTTCACTTCATTGATTGCCTGCTCTGACAGCGGGACAAATACTCCCATAGCGTCTCCATCGAAGTCGGCATTGTATCCAGAACATACTGTTGGATGCAATTTTATCGCATTGTCATCGGTGAGTATGGGATAAAATCCAAGAATCGATAGCTTGTGAAGTGTTGGCGCTCTATTGAGAAGAACTGGATGATCTTTTGTGATTTCTTCAAGAATATCATAGATTTCTGGCGTCCTTTCCTCAAGATAATTTTTTGCACTTTTTATGTTTGGTGCAAGGCCCCGTATGATAATTTCATGCAAAAGATATGGTTTGAATAGTTCAAGTGCCATCTCTTTTGGAATTCCGCACTGATCAATTCGAAGATCTGGGCCGACAATAATTGTTGATCGACCAGAGTAATCTACGCGTTTTCCGAGAAGATTCTGTCGAAATCGACCTTGTTTTCCCTTCAGCACATCAGAGAGTGATTTGAGTACTTTTGCAGAACGCCTGGTTTGAGCTCTTCCTCTTGATTTCTGAAGATCAAGAAGTGAATCTACGGATTCCTGAAGCATTCGTTTTTCATTTCTCAAGATGATTTCTGGCGCTCCAAGTTCAATAAGCTGATTTAATCTAATATTTCTATTTATGACGCGACGATACAGGTCATTCAAATCTGATGTTGCAAATTTTCCACCTGGAAGCTGAACGACTGGTCGAAGATCTGGAGGGATGACCGGCAAAACAGATATCATCATCCATTCTGGAGAAATTTTACTTCTGATAAAGGATTCAATGATTCGTACTTTCTTGAGAAGTTTACTTCGCTTTTCTCCTCGAGTTTTTGAAAGGTCACTCATTGTTTCTGAAATAAGTTCATTTAAATTTTGTTGAGAAAGGAGTTCTTGGAGTACCTCAGCACCCATACCTACCTCTACAAAATCGTGAAGTTCATAATCTTTCAAAAATAAGTAGTCTTCTTCTTCAAACGTATCCATTGGCTGGAGAGATTTGACGACTTTGATAAGTCTGTCATACATCGCTACGTATTTTGATTTACGATCTACAAAGCGGTCGGATAGTTTTCTAAATGCTCCGCGCTTTTTCAAATCGACTTCTTGTTGAGTGATTTCGCGCTGTTCTTCATTTGATATTTTTTTCTCAAGAGACTTTTTCTCTTTTTCATACGTCTTCTTTAATTTACTTTTTTCAATTTCGTACCATTCTTCTTGTTTTGCTACTTCTTGGTCTCGAAGTTTTTCAAGTTCTATTGTGACTTCTTTTTGGCGCTCAATATCAACATCTGTTACCAAAAAGAGGGCATAATACACAATTCTTTCCAATGTTTGTGTGGGAATATTGAGGATAATACTCAGAGGAGAAGATGCTCCTTTGAAGTACCAAATATGGGCAATTGGAGTTGCAAGTTTGATGTGTCCCATTCGTTCTCTTCGAACCACAGATGAGGTGACTTCTACGCCACATCTATCGCAGACAATTCCTTTATATCGAATTCGTTTATATTTTCCGCAGTAACATTCGTAATCTTTTGTAGGTCCAAAGATACGCTCGTCAAACAATCCATCTTTTTCTGGACGGAAGGTACGATAATTTATGGTTTCTGGTTTTGTTATTTCTCCATGAGACCATCCGAGAATATCAGCTGGTGATGCGAGTCTGATTCTGAGTCCCGAAAAGTCGAGCATTTGGGTGTCGTCCATAGAAAAATTTAAGAAATATAATCAATTGATAATCCAAGAGCATTGAGTTCTTTTATCAATACATTGAAAGACTCAGGTACGCTTGATTGTGGGATGTCGAGACCTTTAATAATTGCTTCAAAAGATTTTTGTCGTCCACGGACGTCGTCACTTTTTATGGTGAGCATTTCTTGAAGTGTATGTGGAACGCGATGTGCTTCAAGTGCCCAGACTTCCATCTCTCCGAAACGTTGTCCTCCCATTTGTGACTTTCCACCAAGTGGCTGCTGAGTCACGAGTGAGTATGGTCCGACTGATCGAGCATGAAACTTGTCTTCGATCATGTGGATCAGCTTCAGAATATATCCGACCCCAACAAGTACTGGTCGTTCAAACGCTTTTCCTGTTTTTCCATCATACAGAGTTCTCTTGCCGTCTTTTGGAAGCCCAAGTTTTTCCATTTCACTAAAAATAAAATCTTCTTTAATTTTTTCGAAAACTGGAACGGATATATAGCTGTCATTTTCGCGAGCAATCCATCCAAGAATGGTCTCAAAGAGCTGTCCGAGATTCATACGTGCGAGAATGGAAAGAGGTGAGATTATGATATCTACTGGAGTTCCATCTTCAAGATAAGGCATGTCATATTCGGGAAGTATTCGAGAAATAACACCTTTGTTTCCATGACGACCTGCAAGCTTATCTCCCACAGTAACTTTTCGAAGTTGAGCTGTGTGTACGAGGATGCGCTTTAATATACTTGGTTCAAGTTCGTTTGGATCTTTTTTGGAATCGATAATATCAATACTTACCACAGTACCTCGGTCACCGTATGGCATGCGAAGCGATGTGTCTTTGACGTCTTTTGCTTTTTCTCCAAATATCGCTCGAAGAAGTCTTTCTTCAGCGGTTAGTTCGCGTTCACCTTTTGGAGCTACTTTTCCGATCAATATGTCTCCGCCTTTTACTTTAGTTCCATTTACAACAAAACCTTCATTATCCAGGTTCTGAAGTATTTCTTCACGAACATTGGGGAGGTCTCGAGTTAGCTCTTCAAGTCCAAGTTTTGTATCAACTACATCTGCAACAAACTCCTCGCTTGTTATAGAAGTAAATATATCCTCTTTCAGGAGTCTTTCGGAAATCACGAATCCATCTTCATATCCAAGTCCCTCAAGGGATGTGTATGCGATGACAAGATTTTGTCCAAGGCCAAGTTGTCCATTTTCTGAGGCAGGTCCATCGACTATCAAATCACCCTTTTTCATTTTTTGATTTGGTTCGACTCGTGGCTTCTGGTCAAATATCACATTTTTATTTGTTCGTTCAAATCTGTTGAGATTATATACTGATTTTTTTCCACTTTTTCCTTTGAATGTAACTTTTGATCCATCGACATACTCGATAGTTCCATCTTCTGGTGCAAGTATTGTTCGTCCAAGTTCAGAGGATATGACTTCTTCCATACCAGTTCCAACACGTGGTGCCTGAGGTCGGATGAGTGGAACGGCCTGACATTGCATATGACTTCCCATAAGCGCACGACTCGCGTCATCATTTTGAAGGAAAGGAATCATAGCTGCAGAAAGTCCAATAGCTGAGCGAGGACTAACATCGATATAATCAAGCTTGTCAATTGGGACTTCTATCATTTCGCCTTTATGGCGAGCGACCACATGTGTCTCTGTAAAATACCCGTTACTATCTAGATTGGATTGCGGAGAAGTGATATAAAAAGACTCTTCATCGTCAGCCTGGAGGTAGTCGATTGTATCGGAAATTTTTACCAATGTTTTATTTCCTTTTTTTTCTTTGATTAATTTTTTATACGGAGCTTCTAGAAAACCATAATCATTTACTCGGCCATACATAGCCATATATGTCACGACTCCAATATTTGGTCCTTCTGGAGATCGAATTGGGTCGATTCTTCCATATTGAGACGATGAAATATCTCGGATAGAAAATGATGCGCGCTGTTTTTCAATACCGCCTGGTCCACCGACAGTGATACGTCGAAGGTTGTCAAGTTCTGACAAAGGATTGGTTTGGTCAATGATTGTAGAAAGTTGATTTGTCTTATAAAAGATATTGATCGTGGCAATCAGTGGTTTGTTGTTGAGTACTTGTGCAGGTGTTGGATTCACGTCGCTCGTGATCAAGCTCATTCGCTCTTTCACTTCTTTTTCTACTCGGATCATTCCTGCACGAATACCGTACATTCCAATAAGCTCTCCAACTGTGCGAAGTCGACGGTTTCCTAAGTGGTCAATATCATCAAAATTTCCGTTTCCTTTAGTGAGATTTACGAGATGTTTCAATCCCTGGATCATATCCTCTTTCTGAAGAAGATAATTTTCAGGAGTGTTTGGGATTTTTAATCCAAGTTTCTTATTTATTTTATATCTTCCAATACGACTCATAGAGTAGCGCTTTGGATCAAAAAAGAGAGTATTGAGAGTTTTGTACGCATTTTCAAGAACGAGTGGTTCTCCAGGTTTTACTTTTCGATAAAATTCAAGAACTGCCTCATCTTTTGTGGATGTTTTGTCCTTTTTAAGTGTAGGAGCAATATATTTTTCTATCAATTCTTTATCAAGATCACTGAAATGACTCATGAGCTGAGTATTATTTTCACCATCAAACAACTTTAAGAAGACTGATGCAATCATCTTTCTACGTTTATTGATCTTAATCTCGATAATTCCGTATTTGTTAATACTTACATCAATCCAAGATCCAATATATGGTCGAATTTCAGAATTGTATAAAGTTATTCCAGTATTTTTATCAATTTCTGCGGTAAAGTACACGCCAGGTGATCTTGCGATTTGGCTGATGATTGCACGTTCTATTCCATTGATGATAAATGTTCCGCGATCGGTCATGACTGGAAGGTTGAAAAAGTACACGTCCTGTGTTTTTTTCTGTCCTGTTTTTTTGTTTTCTATGGTCAGTCGAAGATAGATAGGTTGATCATAGGTGAGTTTTTTTCGGAGACAGAGGTCGAGATCGTGTTGTGTTTCGCCAAAAATCAAATCTTCAAAATGAAGTGTGAGTTTTTTCCCTGTATAGTCTTCAATAGGGAAAAATTCTTGAACGGTATCTTTGAGTTCAGATTCGAGGAATCGTTTCCAGGAGTCTTTTTGTACCGCGATTAGATCAAAATCTTTTATATATGTTTCCTCTGTTCCCAGAAGAATTTTTTTAGAGTCGGTTAGAGAGTTTGATTTTGATGCCATTTCGGTAATTATGGTTGAAGTTTTTAACAAATAAAAAAAATCCCTAGATTTTCAGGGGAATCTGATAAATATACTATACGTTTGTCGAAAAGTCAATATAATGTAAAGCAGGTAAAAGTTCACTCTTCTTGACACATGTTGTCATTCCCGCGAAGGCGGGAATCCATTCTCCAGACTATTTCAACAATCTGGATCCGTCCCCGTGAAAACGGGGATCAGGTCGGGGATGACACAAAATAATAATTGATATATTATGATACAGTTTTGTCAAAGAGTGTGAACTCTTACTAAAGCAGTTTCTTATTTGGCAGAAGTTTTTAGAGGCGAGAATTTTTTTTGAATGAGCTCAAGAATATCTTCGATATTGTTTTCTACAGTGTCAGTATGCTCCAAAATCTTCCCAATTGTATCTCTTCCTTTCTTTGTTGCAAAAGCATAAATGAGCAAAGACCCGCCGAGCATTCCGAGTGCATAGCCAGACCAAAATGTATGAGAATCATTTTTTTGACTTTTCATTTTTTGTATCTTTGTAAAGATCAATCACTTTTAATACTGTCTTGAAGCCATTAATAAAACCGGTCGCTTCTCCAATACCATGCTTGAGTCCAACACCAATTGTGTCGAAGCCTTTGATTATTTTGTTAATATTGCTGATTGCACGTCGAACCTCAAAGAGAACAAGCGCAAGTTGAATTCCAACGACAGTCAGGAAAAGTGTAGAGATAACCAGAACGATAAGGAGAAGTATTCCAATTGTGTCCATAAAAAACATTATACACGAATCACTATTGAAGAGAAACAAATACGAAATATAGTAAGAGTTCACGGTCTTTGACAAAACTGTATCATA
>PFSC01000078.1 GCA_002788865.1 Candidatus Roizmanbacteria bacterium CG_4_9_14_0_2_um_filter_39_13 | reverse complement strand
CAAGCGTCAGAAGGCGGCGAGAATGAGCGCCGATTTGTAAAAATTGAAAAAGGAACAAAGTTGGAAATCCACACAATTACTCTATCAGGTGGAAATACCGTGAAGGTGTATGTTCCGGTTGAATAGTAAAACGATTGTAAGATACAATAAGTTTAGTTACCCAAAATAATCTATGTACTTTGGACCATTTTTCTTTGATACAAAGGAAATTTTTCTCATAATCGCCAGTTTGCTTTTAGGGTTTGCTCTTTTATTTGGGTGGGAGATATGGTGGTTTGACAAGCAGGTTCTTCTTACCATGGTTATTCTCATGCTCTTTACCAAGGGATTGCTTCCTGCAATACACAATGAAGCATTTTTTATTCTTGCGATTATTACGATATTTTTAACTCTCTACATCCCTATCTTTCAAGTGGTGTTATTTTTCTTTCTCACTTTTCTTCTTTTTCGTCTTTTGCGCGTCATATAGGTAGGTAGAATACTGTATAATCTAAACAAAATGAAATCAACAATTCTGTTGTATCTCCGAGCGATCAGAGCAAACCAATGGATTAAAAACTTCATAATTTTTGCTGCAATTTTATTTGCGGGAAAGCTTTTTGAGCCAGACCTCTTGTGGAAAACCATATATGCATTTTTTGTTTTTTGCCTTCTTTCATCCACTTCATATGTGCTCAATGACATTATTGATTATCATTATGACCGAAAGCATCCCACCAAAAAACATCGACCCCTTGCCTCAGGCGCAATCACGATGCCGCAAGCCACCTTTTTGGTATTTGTCATGACTATTGTGTCGCTCCTTCTTGCGTTGTTTTTCTCGCTCTCTTTTTTCTTCATTTCAGTAATCTTTCTTCTGCTACATTTTTATTATTCTTTGTATCTAAAGCGATATCCCGTCATTGATATTTTCACCATATCATTTTCTTTTGTGCTTCGGACCCTTGCGGGTGTTGTTGTTACGGGGTATCACGTGCCAATATGGCTTTTAATGACAATCTTTTTCATATCTCTCTTTATGGCTTCAGTCAAACGTCATGCCGAGCTTGTTACCCAAGGAAGTGACACACGAGAATCCCTTTTTAAATATAAAGATCATATGCTTTATTTTCTTTCCACCACATTTGCTACTCTTACCATTGTTTCATACGCCTTGTACACATACACCCTCTATATTGATCCATCACAACAACAAATTTATGGCGGAAGACCGACAATATGCGAGCAGATTTACAACAAACAAAAAGATATTAATGAATGTGAAAAAACAAATATTTTTCAATCAATTTCATCTGTTTCAAATCTTGAAGCGCGCAAACTTATGATGTTGACGGTTCCGTTTGTTGTGTATGGTATCTCGCGCTATGCTCAGCTTTTATATGAAAAAGAAGAAGGAGAGAGACCAGAGAAAATCATCACTACAGACAAACCACTTCTCATCACAATGTTTCTTGCAGGGCTGATGATCATACTTTTGATTTATGTGTTTTAAGAGATGCATCACATCGTGGTACATCGGATTGGTTTAGTATCCCAATTATTCTGAAGAGTTACTCCGTCATCAAATGGCCCAGAAAGCACAGACCCATTTATATTAAATAAAGTTCGTTTCGTGCATGGCGTACCCTCAAATAAAATTTTTGTATTATAAACATTTCTATCACCAAAATGGTTTGCATCAGGGCTATGACAGTCGATGCATTTATCATTATCAAATAGGAATGTAACTTTATCTACCTCTACTTGATTACTGAGGTCAATTTTTGTTGGGAGATATACCGTATATTCCTGTAGACTTGATGCAGATCCCTCAACGCTTTTTATAGCTCCCACGGTCTGACCGCCATACTGAACCAAAATGCTTGGAAAAGTTTTTATAGAATCTTCAGTAGTTGATGTTCCATACCCAATAAATGTTATTTTTGTTCCACTATTCAGCCCTGGTATCCTCAACACATCACCTCCAATAATATTCACCACAAGGACAATACTAAAAGTAAAGATAAGTCCCACAATGGCACCAGTCACATATCGTTTCCCACTTGCTATTTGCATCTCTGCCCCTTGTGCAGTCAGAAGAAGGAATGCTCCATAAATAAGAGCGCCAAATGCAAGAACGCCAGTTGATGGGAAGATAAGCTTTGTCAGGAGGAAATTTAATACTCCCCCTACTGCTCCCGGATCTGAGAAAGAAGAAAGAGATGTGTCTACACATCCAAGCTGAGTAAAGTACTTTCCGCGTGCGGGAGGAACAGGTTGATTTAATGCTTTTTTTGCAGGATCAAGACGAGCATCGGCAGGATTAGTGATAATCTCAAGTGTTTTATTTTCACTCGGCGCCCCTGTTGTTAATGGATACAAGCATGCCTTGCATGATTCCCAACTTTCAGGAGCTTCTCTATCTATACAATACCCACATGCATCACATTCTGCATACCGGAGTACTGCATGAGAAGGAGTGGGAATGAGGAATAGGAAGAGGAGGGATAAAAAAATACATTGGACGAGCCTTTTCATATATAGAGAAAGTATACATCAAATAGAGAAACCCAAAAACGAATGTAGTCACTCAATGTATAATAAATAGTATGCGAAAGATTATTTTCATTGGTATATTTTTAATGATCCTTACTTTCAAGATGGGAATTGTTGATGTGTCGGTGCGCGCCGATGAGCTTGCGGACATCAATAGTAAGCTTTCTGAGCTCAACGCGACATTACAATCTTCTGAAAAAGCTACTGCGATAAATGAGAAGCAGCTGACATCTCTTACTTCTCAACTTGCAAGTATTAAATCACAAGTAGTCAAGATTGAACAAGATGTCGTCCAAAAAGAAAAAGATATTCGCACGGGAGAAGCGCGACTTCTTGCCCAAAAAAAAATCCTCGATCAACGCGTCGCCTCATTTTATAAGCAAAAAGGGAAATCAAATGATGCAATGCTCCAGATACTTGTATCTGATAATTTGACAAAATTTTTGAAACAGTTCACCTATCAGCAAAATCTACTAAACGACGACAGATCAACCATCGTACGAGTCGTGCTCCTCGTTCAGGATATTGAAGAGAAAAAAACCACACTTGAAGATGAGAAAGTGCGCCTTGTTCCCATCAAAGAAAAGATCGACGAGCAGTCTGTATTTTTGGCAGGAGAAGTGCTGAGCGCAAAGAAGTATGAACAAACAATCAAGAGCGAAATTGTGACGCTTTCTGCAAAACAACAACAAATATTGTCGCAACGACTTTCCGGACTACACTTGCCTTCGAGCTTGGGCGCCGGACCACTTATCTGTACTGATGATAGAAATCGAAATCCTGGCTTTGGAAATGCCATAGCTTTTTATACTTTTGGGATTCCCCATAGGGTTGGAATGAGCCAATACGGGGCATATGGAAGAGCAAAGGCAGGTCAAGGAGTTGAAGAAATTCTTAATGCATATTATTCAAATATAGAAATAAAGAAAGATTATGATCAGAATATCACCATTCTAGTAGATGGCTATGGTCCAATTACGATTGAAGAGTATGTAAAACGAATCTATGAAGTCCCTGAATCTTGGCCACTTGAAGCGCTCAAAGCACAAGCTGTTGCTGCCCGATCTTATGCACTTTCTTATACAAATAATGGCCAAAGATCTATATGTACCACACAAGCATGTCAAGTCTTTAAACCTGATCCAAAAACAGGTGCGTGGGCACAAGCGGTTGAAGAGACGAAAGGATGGGTGATGACAAATGGAGGAGCTCCTATTACTGCATGGTTTGCGTCAACCGCAGGAGGATACACTTTCTCAAACAACGAAGTGTGGGGCGGAAGTCAAAGACCATGGACTAAATTTTTGTCAGACGGAAGTAGTGGATATA
>PFSC01000191.1:549-3824 GCA_002788865.1 Candidatus Roizmanbacteria bacterium CG_4_9_14_0_2_um_filter_39_13 | reverse complement strand
AAAGTCGTATGATGTAGATGTGGTGATTTGGAATCCACCGCGTGTTGAGCTGATTTTAGCATTTACTGAACCGGCCGTTGCGGTTGGATCGGCATAAATATCCTGATCCTGCGCCGGATTTCCTGCGCCACCCAATTTAGTCCATGTGCCACCACCATCGGTAGTATTATTCATTGTTAATACTGATGTAGTATTACTCGTTACAGTTAAGGCCATATTTAAATCTTAGGAAAAAACAAAATCTATATATAATATTAATATACAACAACGAATATAAATATGATTAATATTAATGGGATTAAACTGGAAGACAGGCATAAATGGATCTTAGAAAAAAATAAGTCTAATAAAAAAATATCTAAGGGAACGATATTATTGGTTTCAACACAGAATTCTGGAAATCATCTAAATGTTTGGAAAAAGGCGATAGAATCGCTATATCCCCTTCCTGAAAAAATAATATTTTGTGAAAATGATAGTACTGATGAGACAAGGAGTTTAATCAATAGTTGGACTTTTCCTCACGAACTTATTTCTTTTAAATCAAAATCGAACGATATAGAAAAAGATATTTACAAGATTGTTGCTAAAAACAGACAACTTTTATTAAATCGGGCCAAAGAAATAAATCCTAAATTTGCAATTTTTATTGATGATGATGTTTTTCCAGATGATCAAAATATTATTAAGACGCTTATCAGTTATAATTCAGATATCGATGGCGGAGCATATTTGAGATATTTTGAAGAAGATATTCCTTATATAGCATCAAAATGGGATATAAACGCTCCTTTAAAACAACTTCCTCCAATTGTGCCGGGTCTGAAAAATCAGATCAATGAATTCAAAAAAAAAGGCAATAAATATTTAATGTTTTATACTTGCGAAAATAAACTCTATAGAGTGGCGATGACAAGCGCTGGTTGTCTGTGTCTTAGTCGAAAAATTATTCAAGATAAAAGAATTAATTTTTTTCCCAGGAAAAACCTGAATTACCAGGATTTAATATCAGAAGATTTTGGTTATTGTCTTTTAGCTAAAAAATTTGGTTATGAAGTTTACTTAGATGGAGATATAAAATTGTCACATCTGAAGTTTGGTTTGGAAAAAAAGAGACCGTGGATAAGAATTATCAGTAAATTGACTAAGTAATCGTATAACCAATTTTTTTGTAAGTTATAATTAAAATATGTTATCAGATATAGATATTCAAAGGGCCTCAGAACTAAATCATATTGGTGTAAATTTTGCTAAAAAAGGAGATTACAAAAATGCAGAGATAAAACTTCAAGAAGCTTTGATTTTATACCCTGATAATATCGATTCACTTTTTAACTTAGGAGTAGTCATTTTTAGATTAAATCAGAATCAAGAAGCAATTCAAATATTCAAAAAAATTCTTAATAAACAATTAAAAGATACAAGTATTCTTGAGAAAACCGGCTCGTTTTTGTATAACGTGGGAGCAATTAATGATGCCGAGATTTTTTTTAGTAGAGCAATAGAAATTAATAAAAATAACTCAAATTTATATTTTAGCTTAGCTAATATTTCTTATAACCAGAAAAAAGTACAAAATGCAGAAGTATATTATAAAAAAACATTAGATTTAATGCCCGATTTTAAAGATGCAATAGTTAGTTTAGCTAACTTATATAAAGACTTAAAAAAGTATAATGAGGCGATAGAATATTATAAAAAAGCAATTGAACTCGATCCAAAAAACCCCCTTATTGTGGATCAGTTATATCATTGTTTAGGTATCATAGCAGACTATAAAAATATTAGTAAATGGAATAATTATCTTAATAAAATATCAAATTTTAATGAATATCCCTTTGTAAATATCTATAGGAAAAATGATCCTGAAGAAAATTTACACACAGCAATTAATTGGTCTAAAAAAATAAAAAACTCAGTTAAACAGAGACAATATAAATACGATCTTCAAAAAAACAAAAAAATAAGAATAGGATACATAAGTAATGATTTTTATCAAACGCACCCAGTTGCCCATTTAATAAAAGAGCTTTTCACTTTACATAATAGAAATTTATTTGAGGTGTATGGGTACTATTACGATGTTACATTGAAGGATGAATTAGGAAAAATTATTGAATCAGGTTTTGATAAATTAACCAATATTACACAATTAGATTTTTATGAAGTCTCAAATATTATTAACAAAGATAATATTAATATTCTAATTGACCTAAAAGGATACACTAACGATTCAAAAATGCAAATATTTGCTTTAAGGCCAGCTCCAATTCAAGTGACTTATTTGGGTTTTACAGGCAGTACAGGAGCAGATTTCATCGATTACAACATCGTCGATAAAATACTTGTGCCAAAAGAGACAGAAAAATACTATTCAGAAAAATTAATATATATGCCTGGATGTTATCAAATTAACAGTTCAAGGACTCTTTCGAATAAAAAATTTTCAAGAGCTGATTTTTCATTACCAGAAGAATCATTTGTATTTGTGTCTTTTAACGGACCATTAAAAATCAATAAGGAAACTTTTGAATGTTGGATGAAAATATTAAATCAAGTTCCAAATAGCGTTTTATGGCTTTATGATTATGGCAAATACGTTGAAAAAAATCTTAAAAAAGAAGCGAAAAAATCACATATAGATCCTTCTCGTCTTATTTTTAGCGGTTATTTACCACTAGAAGATCATCTAAGAAGACTTCAATTAGCTGATTTAGCCCTTGATACATTCAATTACAGCGGAGGAGCGACCACTAGTCATTCCTTGTGGGTGGGAGTTCCTGTAATAACACTTCCCGGAAAGACATATATCTCTAGAATGAGTTCAAGCTTAGTCACACATGCAGGACATCCAGAATTAGTTGTAAATAGCAAAAAAGAATATATCAATTTGGCAACAGAATTAGCAAATAACCCGAAAAAAATATTACTTATACGTGAGTCGCTTTTAAGGAGTCGAAATACTTCATTACTTTTTAATACAGCTAAATTTGTTAAAGATTTGGAAAAAGCATATTTTTTAATTTGGGAAAAATATAAAAAAGGTTTACCTCCTACAACATTAAATTTATAATATAAACAAATCTCTATTTTTATTGACTTTTCTTACATAAAGCATTATTCTTTTTACAATTCAATGATTAAAATCATTAGGTTAACCCTTTCTTCTTTATTATTATTTTTCTTATTTTTTTTTACTTCAATTTCTGTGTCAGCAGCGACTTTTGATGTTCCTTCACAATATTCAACTATCCAATCGGCGATTGATGCAGCTC
>PFSC01000191.1:0-418 GCA_002788865.1 Candidatus Roizmanbacteria bacterium CG_4_9_14_0_2_um_filter_39_13 | reverse complement strand
TGGGACCAGAAATGTTTTTGTCGTAAGCCTGAGCCGGGTCTTTTTTTTGAGGCTTCGCGTAAATGGGCTTTTCGCCTGGATAAGACATATTTTATCGGAGATGATCCCCGAGATTGCCAGGCGGCATATCGAGCCGGATGCGGGTGTGTCTATACAGGTGAGAATAATGATTTAAAGGATTTAAATTTCCGTGAGCAACCTGAATTTGTGGTTAAGAATTTAAACGAAGCAGTGCCTTATTTGGAGAAAATATGATTATTTCAAGAACCCCTTTTCGGATTAGTTTTGCCGGAGGCGGAACCGATTTACCGGAGTTTTATTTAAAAAATGAAGGCCAGGTAATTTCTACCGGAATAGATAAGTATATCTATGTAGCGGTTAAACGCCAGACAGCTATTTCGGAGCATAAGTTCCGGAT
>PFSC01000080.1 GCA_002788865.1 Candidatus Roizmanbacteria bacterium CG_4_9_14_0_2_um_filter_39_13 | reverse complement strand
CCCCCGATCAGAATCACTGAAGTAATGATGCGGTATTTATTTAGATTGTTTATAGAGTGATACAATCCATATGAGGAAGATATGATGAGTGGAATGATCATCAAGTATGAACGAGTCAATGATTGAGTTTGCCAAGAAAGTGTGGCGGTAAGTGGAGCCGTGAGAAAGAGAGACATAATAAGATATCGATATTTTTCTTGACGTTTGAAAAAGAAATATATTCCAGTAAAGACAAATACATACTCGATCGGAGTAATTGGAGAAATCCCAGAGGCTCCAAATCTGAGATTTGCATCCCCTTTTGTAACTAAAAATTCAGGAGAAAAATAAGATAAATATTGGTTTGTGATTACACTAATTGACTGAGTCAATTTGTTATGTAAAATGCGAGCATCATGTTCCTTTCGAAGCTCTTCAATTTTCAAAGTAAATCCTTGATCGCTCGTAAAGAGAAGGTTTCCTACTCGCGAAGAAGGGTGCATCAGTTCGGTTGCAAAAAAAATAAGGATTGGCACAAACAAGATGAATGTATATTTTGCGGCTGATTTAAGGGTTATTTTTTGTCGCATGCTGAGGAATATGACCCAACCGAGAGCAAATACTGCAAGAAATTTTCCAATATGGTAGGTGAAAAGTCCAATGCCTGAAAGTGTGGCTAGCGTGACGATGGTTTGAATTTTAAATTGATCGTGGAGTTTTGCAATTAAAATAACCATACCGATTGCTATTGCCAATATGATAGTGTCTTCATGGATATGCCTTGAAAGAATTTGAATCCAAGGAGAGATACCTGTCAAAAATGCAGCAATAAGTGCCACTGAATTATTATTCAGCAACCTTTTGATTAAAAAGTAAAAAAGAGCAGGAGAAATAATTCCAATCAGAATAAATGGAAGCCGAGAAGCTATATCATTCAAACCAAATAGGCTTACAAACGGTACGATGGAATATATTGTCACAGGAAGTTTATTTTCTCCAAAAGCTAGAAATCTTGTCGGAAGAAATGATCCATACTCATCTCGAGCAGTTTCTGAAATTGATAATGCGTTATACGCAAATGAAGCTTCATCAGAATTAGTACAAGGAAAGTCAATCTGCCGCAGATGCAAGAAAGCAGATATGAGTACAAACACTGCGACAATCACCAGCTCTTTTTTATTGAGTATGTTTTTCAAGTATTTCATGATCAGAACGTATGTGTGAAATCGTAAATCGCTTTAATACTATTTGAGGAAACAAGAGAACTGCTTGGAAAAATCCTTTCAGAAAATCACTGTCGCCCTTCAGAATTGATTGTACAAGAAGTTTCAAGAGGTAGTACTTGTGTTGAATGATAAATAACACCGAGGTTATATTTTTCCAGGTACAGATGAGTTGATTGCGATAGGCTATTGAAGTTATTCTCTTCTTGGAAAACTGTGAGCCTATAGTTGTTTCATGGTGATGAATCACTTGTATATCAGGATCAAATATCACTTCAAATCCGTGTTGTTTTGCACGAAATGAAAGGTCGATATCTTCCCAGTAAAATGGAGAATAGAGCTCGTCAAGTCCTCCAAGAAGCTTTACTTTTTTTGCATCAAATAGAGCAGATCCTCCTTCTGCCCATCCTGTTGGCCCCATTTCCAAGTTATCCGCCCGATCGTGTTGGATAAATCCATTCTTCCAATAAAGAATATTTTTCCCAATTGTTTCGCCATTTTTTTCAATCTGAGCACACGATATGGCAAAAAGTTTTGGATTATTTTGAAATGTATTTACAGCTTTTTGAAAAGAATCATCTTGAAGAAGAACATCATCATTCAAAAAAAACAAATAGTCTCGAGTCGCCGTACGTATCCCAGTGTTTATCGCTCCAGCAAAACCTTTATTTTTGTTGTGACGAATCACTTTCACGTCAAGATTTTCAAGAGACGGAGCAAGTGAAAATATTGGATTGTCATTGACGATGATTACCTCACAACCCTTCATATACTTCATATTTTTGAGAAGGTTCGACTCAAGTTGAGGATTGTTGTATGTCGGAATAATGATTGAAATGTTGATGCTCATAAAAGTACTTCTTTCACACGTTGTGAAAATATTTCATATGAAAAATTGTTTTGGACGAATTTTTGGGCGGTCGACTTTATTGAATTACTTTGTTCTTGATCTTGATCTATCTGTTCCATCAGGAAAAATAACTGTTTTTGGTTTTCAAAAAGGTATCCATTTTTTCCGTTGAATATGAGTTCTTTTGGCCCTCCTGCACTATATGCAAATGTAATGCAGCCGGAAGCCATGGCCTCAAGCGGTGTAATCCCGAGATGTTCAGTTTTTTCTGGATGTATCGCTTCATCGACCCCATAACCTGCAAAATGCCAGTAATACTTTGCCGATTTATAAAGATTCACAAGGCGTTGATACTCAATATTTTCGTGGAATATTATTGATCGGTCGTGTGCTGATTTGACTCGGAGTTCTTTCAGATAATCTTGATCTTCCCGAGTCACGGATCCTGCAAGATGAAGCGCGTACTCCTCAAATTGAGGGTACTGCATCTTGAGTTGAATAAACCGTTCAATTGCTACATCTTGTCGCTTTGAGTGGAGGTGAGGGAAAAATCGACCGACAGATAAGATGATTTTTTCCTTTGGATACTCCAGAGATGTTTCGAGAAATGCATCTGCAATATACGGATGTATAACAAATGGTTTTAATCCCCATTTTTCAAGCCATGTATTCGTAAAGATGGAGTTTGTTATGAACGTAGCGTTTGCAGTTTTTGCTTTATTTACAAGATTCATGTTGTACAGTTTTTTGTCAGGAACCATACAAAAGATATAGGTATTTTTGGAAGGTGAAACAAAGTAACTCCCATCGGTGACATACAAAAGAAGGTCATATTTTTGAAGCTCTTGCAAGCGGTGATACGGTGTCCCAGATGTGAAAATATTTTTTTCAAACGTGAGAGAATGGAACGAAAGTTTGAGTTTGTTTTGAATTTGTTTTGCGAGGTCATTGTCCCAAAAAATAGTCACATCATATCCTTCAGACTCAAGAACTTGCAAGATAGACAAAATATGCCGTTCTCCGCCACCCATAATATCCAGGTACGGATCATACAAGCCTGCTTTTTTTTGTTTGGTGGTTGTGTTGTTTTTCATAAAGAAAAAGATAGGTAATTGTTTTGGAATATGCCTGGTAGATACTCTCAATTATACCAACTGTGCCATCCAAATATCCGTGATGTTTCATAAGTCTTCGATACAGTTCTCCCAAAAATTTCCGGAAAAAGGTGAGAGTGTGTACTTTTTTGTTGGCTTTATATAATAGGTCAGATTCAATATCCTCAAAGAGAAGTGTTTTCTGTACCATCCCTTCGAGAGATGAAACAAGAAGATGTTGTATTGGGTGTGTGAGGTGTCCGAGAGACGCCGTAAACTCTGGATTACTATGAATATGATCAGGCCAACGTATAAAAGCATCTTTTTGGAAGAGACGAAGTTGGTAATCTGGCCACCAACCTCCATGTCGGAGCCAAGTAGGCTCTGATTTGTCAACATTTCCTCCGAAAATATTTTTTCTAGGAAGTTTGAAGTGGGTGTGTTGTGGAGAGTTTTGATTTTGAACTATTTCTTGCACTTCGGATATCAGTTCGGGGGTCATGCGTTCATCAGCGTCGAGAA
>PFSC01000007.1 GCA_002788865.1 Candidatus Roizmanbacteria bacterium CG_4_9_14_0_2_um_filter_39_13 | reverse complement strand
TCGAGCATAATTGCAGCAGCCGGTACCTCAACCATCATCCAAAGTTTGAAACCCTTATTATTTAAAAGTCCGTGATCACGCACAATATCTCGAATTCTCACCATTTCCCACGGAACGCGAACAAAGGGAATCATGAGATGAAGGTTTGTGTACCCTTTGTCCCAGATGTTTTGGATAGCATCAAGCTCCATCGAAAATACCTGTGGATCTGCGATATACCTTGATGCACCGCGAAATCCAATCATTGGATTCTCTTCTTCTGGCTCATAGAGCTTCCCACCTTTGAGATTTCTATATTCATTTGTTTTGAAGTCGGTAGCGCGGTATACAACCGGCCTAGGCGAGAATGATTTAACGAATTTTTCAATATCTCGGGAGAGTTTGTTTACAAAAAGTTTTTCTTGTTTTTGTTTGATGAATTCTCGTGGATGTGTGCCAATTTCTGCAATCATAAATTCTGCGCGAAGGAGGCCGATACCGTCGACATCAAGCTTTGCAGTTTGATCAGCAATTTCTGGTTCAGCCAGATTTGCATAAATCTTTGTTATCGTTGAAATTTTTTGCTTATCTTCTTTTGCTTTTTCAGATTCGATATCCGAAATTTGAGATTTTGAAATAATACTTCCTTGAAATACATCGCCGGTGGTACCATTTACAGAAACAACCATGCCCTCTTTGATTTTTTTGGTTGCATCTTCTGCTCCAACCACGGCAGGAATTCCCAGTTCTCGGGAGACGATAGCTGCATGAGATGTGCGACCACCTTTTTCAGTCACTATAGCGCTAGCTTTTTTCATAGCAGGAACATAGTCAGGGTTTGTTTGTGGAGCAATCAGTACATCTCCGTGTTTAATTTTAGAAATCTCCTTGGGTGATGTGATGATTGTAGCGCGACCAACGCCAATCCCGGGAGATGCAGGAGCTCCAGTGACGATGACGTCGTGTCCTTTTCCAGCCATACGATCATCTTGGTTTATCACGGTGTCGACCGTTGTGATTGGTCGTGACTGTACGACAAATAGTCGTCCTTTTTCGATAGCCCATTCGATATCTTGAGGAAAATAGTAATGATTCTCAATATCTTTGACCAAAAGCGCAACTTCTCGAATTTGGTTTTCAGTAAGTTTTTGTACTGAGCCTTCTTTCTTATTGAGCTTTACTTCTTTGTTGCCTAGACCAGATCGTACAAATTTGACATCCTGATATGCTGTCTGTTTTTTTAAGATTACTATCGATGATTTGTCAACTTCATAATGATCGGGAGTTACTTTTCCCTGTACGATATACTCTCCAAGTCCATACACAGCTTCTATGACGATTTTGTTCTTGTCATTGGTGACAGGATCAATACTAAAGGCAATACCTGATTTGTCAGATTGGACCATGCGTTGCACTACTGCGGCAAGACCTACTTTGAAGTGGTCAAATCCCTTATTTTGTCGATAGTAAATAGCTCGAGCAGTGAAAAGTGAAGCCCAGCATTCCCTCACTTTTTTGAGAAGATATGTATCTCCTTTCACATTGAGGTATGTTTCTTGTTGTCCTGCAAATGATGCATCAGGTAGATCTTCAGCAGTAGCGGAAGATCTAACTGCAACCGTAGGGGCGTCATAAAGATTTTTTAGTTTGTTAAATGTATGATGAAAAATACTAAAGCGTTTTTCGATATATTCGTTTTCTTTTGTGTTTAGCTCTTCATAATATTCAACAATTTCATGTGCAAGCTTTTTAGGCATGGGAGCCTTGATTATGATATCTTGAATATGCTCTGAGGCCTGCTCAATCTCAGTAGGATTATCATAATTTATTATCGATAAAGTCTGTTTGAGTCTGTAAAGAAGGTTTGACTCCTTAATGAACTGAAAGTATGCATGAGATGTGACAATGAATCCATATGGGATAGGGAAATCTGCATTGGTCATCTCTCCCAAATTTGCTCCTTTTCCACCAACTAGCCCTATGTCTTCTTTTGAAACTTCTTCAAACCATACAATTTTCTTTTTTGTCATATACATTCATCATAAACGATTAAGTTAAAAAAGTTCAATAGTAAATTTACAATTCTATGAAACTTTGTTACAATCTTGATATATTCAAATGATTAGTATTTATGTAATTTGGTAACCAAAAGTAACTTTGGATTTACGCTTGTTGAGCTTATTGTCGTCATAACCATTATTGGCCTTCTTGCAACGGTTGGCATTGGTTCCTATACTAATGTTCAAAAAAACAGCTCGAGATACCAAGAGACGAGCAGACATGCAAGAATTTGTTAAACAAGGAAATACTCTGGAGGTACCAATTGATATGATCACCGATGGCGCGCCACCAGACAGTACAGGGACCATAATAATATATGTCAGCGCAAAGTAGAAATGTCCGCTTTTAGTCTCCTCTCTTCAATTACCAGTCTACCCATTTTTCTCCACGGATGATTGAATGGCGGAACATAGTTTAGAGAATGATTAGTTAGGATGACAGGATTTAGTTTCATTTTTTTAGGTCTTTCCTTAATCAGAAAATAGTGTAACTCAAAATCTTTGAAAATGATATGTACAGTTGTGTCTAACCACGTCTCAATGGTAACTGTTTCTTTTGGTCTGACGGTTGTTGGCTGAATTTCTTCAAGTTGATAATAATTGTTTTTAAATTGAATAGTGAAATCATTATTGATCTTTCGTTTATCATGAATTGAAAAGATTAAGTTTAATCTCTTTTCTTCATTTGAGTTTAATGCTTGGTGAACATTCCCCTCGCTTTTTGGAACTACGGTAAATTGACGATTAAATTTAGGAATAAATATTTCTTTTAAAAATTTGTTTCCATCTTTTGGATTATTTACTCCTGCTAATCTCATCTCCTTAACTAATCTATCTTGAAGGGTGCCAAACAGTCGTTCAATTCTACCTTTAGCTTGAGCCGAGTGGGCATTGATTAGTTGGATATCCAAACTTCGGAGAGCACGCTCAAACTGAGTTATTAAATCTTTGTTATCAACAGCTGATTTATGATTGATCTTGTAGGTGGAGAATTTATCAAGATAAATAATGAGAGGTTTACCTAAAGCTAAAACGTATGTTTTCCAGAAATGAAATACTGCGATCACTCCTTCATTTTCTTCAAAAGACATATGGGTGATCTTACTGGTGGCATCGTCAATAGATGCCAGTAAACAAACCTCAATAGATTCACCAGTACCATCCTTGTAGCGATTCTCAAACCACAGATGGTATGATCCGTCAAATTGTTGCATCTCCCCGTAATGTTCTTTACGTGGTCGCCATGAACGGTATGCAACTTGTTTTTGTTTGTGTGTTTTCCATAGTCCTGCTTCTATCATCCAACCCCTTACTGTTTCGTGACTTATTAAAATATTTTTATTCTCAACTAGTTTCTCTGTAGCAAATGTTGGCTTAAAATCAGTATATTTTTGTTTGATTGTTTCAATGACTTTGTTTTTTATTGAAAAATCAATATGGTTGTTACTTATTCTGCTTTTAAGTCCATGAATAACCGCCACCATTCCATCTCTCTTTACCTTGTTTTTTAGTCTACGCACTTGACGGGTAGAGAGATGTAGTATCTTACCTACCTGTTTTGTTTTGATCTTCTTTTGTAAAAGAGATTCAATAACTTTTAATTTCAATTGTTCCTCATCTGTTAGATTAGTTATCATAGGGGATAATTTAAGACAAATATTAATTGCCTGAATTATCCCAACCCACACTTTAAAAAGCGGACATTTCTACTTTGATGGAGGCGGACATTTTAACTTTGCAGTAATAAACCATAATAATATATTGACACTGGTTGTGAGATCTGATATTATACCTACATAATAGATTTTTACCTTTCTTAAGGGCACTATTGGAAGAACTTCATGCTTTTCCGAACAGCCTTCACTGAGAAAAAGCAATATATTTGCCCTTGACATCAATTAGTAGTTTCTATTACAATTGGTGTCCTCTTAAGATAACGCACTTTTAAATTTGGTGTATCGTGACCTAATTGGTCAACTTTGGGCCTATAGCTCAATTGGCTAGAGCGCCACATTTGCAATGTGGAGGTTTGGGGTTCGAGTCCCCATAGGTCCACAAGATTTTTTAGCTTTTGATTTTTTGTTTTTATCACTTGATAAAACAAAGAAATTAACAGTTACAAAAAAAGATAGTGAACTTTGACAATTCGTTTTGAGTGTCTTTTTGTTTAATTCAATTAATTCAAAAGACGTAGGCCATCAAATCAGTATGTCATTAATTGACATCCGAGAGAGATGGGAGAAATCATGCCAATGGCGGATGCCTTGGCAGTTTGAGCCGAAGAAGGACGCGTGTATGAGCGCGATACCAACGGTGAGCCCTCCAACAGGCGCTACCAACCGTTGATTTCCGAATGGAGTAATCCCTCTGGTAGCAATATCAGAGATCCTTTGATTTATCAAAGGAGGGGAACCCGGGGAACTGAAACATCTAAGTACCCGGAGGAAAAGAAATCATATAGAGATTCCGTAAGTAGCGGCGAGCGAAAGCGGATCAGCCTAAACCCCCGACGCAAGTCGGGGGTGTTGCGGGACTGCAATATCCGATTAAATATTTGTAAAAGAATGAACTGGAAAGTTCAGCCAAAGAAGGTGAAAGCCCTGTATTTGACACGAATGTTTACGGTAGCAGTATCCCAAGTACCACGGGACACGGAAAACCTTGTGGGAATCTG
>PFSC01000157.1 GCA_002788865.1 Candidatus Roizmanbacteria bacterium CG_4_9_14_0_2_um_filter_39_13 | reverse complement strand
TCTCCTCTCCAGTAGACTTGTTTGAGGAAAGGGAACTTTGTTTTCAGTGCAGTGCTGGTGTTGCTCTTGATGATCTCAACCACTCTACTCACCGCGTACTTGGGAGGTATGACCATATGTATGTGGATATGGTCTTTGTCTGTACCAGTCTCAATGTATTCCCAGTCTGGATAAAACTGTCTTGTGCCTTGCAGTATGTCTTTCAAGTAGGCAGCAACACCAGCATTTATCCACTCACGACGGAATCTGGTCACGATGACGATGTGATACTGGGTTTGATACACGCTATGTGCTGCTTTGATGAGACGCATACAGAAGACAAGTATGCCGCAGAGTTCAGGGGAAGACAACGGAAATTGCTCTCACCCCCGCCCTTACAGGCGGGGAACTCCCGCTGGGTTAGAAAAGAACGGATAGGAGCACGATGGAAAGTGACACGAGAAAAGAATGCAAAAACACCCTATCAGCGTGTGTTGGAAAAAGTTGATGTGGATATGAAGGTAAAAATACTACTCAAGAGAGAACATGATAAACTAAGTCCACGAGACTTACAAAGAGAGATTCACCAAAAATTACAAGTGGTATTTGCAATACAAAAACATCATGGGACGTCGAAGTAAATTTAGTTGATCACGGTAACCATTTATTTTTATCTACTGCGTATTACCACCTCGGTGGTGTGCACGATGGTATCTTTGATATACTTACATGAATGGACAACCTTCATCAGTTCAAAAAAGTGGCACTTGATGCCATACAAAAATCTTCAAATCGAATCATGCATTACTTTCAAAATCTTCCAAAGATAGAAACGAAAATTGATAAAACCCCCGTCACCAAAGCCGATCGAGAAGCCGAAGAAATAATCATTTCTACCATCAAAAAGGCATTTCCTTCGCATGGATTTTTGGGTGAAGAATTTGGAAAAGACAAAGAAGATGCCGAATTTATTTGGATTATTGATCCTATTGACGGAACAAAAAATTTTATTCATGGACTGAGCTTTTTCGGAACGATCTTAAGCTTAAAATACCAAGGAAAAATAATACTTGGCATTTCAAATATACCCGCTATCGGAGAACTGCTCTATGCTTCAGTAGAAGAGAAAACTACCCTCAATGGCAAACCTACCCACGTATCACAAATTCAAAAACTTGAAGATAGTTTTGTCAATTTTAACCCTTCAAAATTTGATACTCCTCGCTTTCTCAATATTGTAAAAGCTGTTGATAAAAGAGTGACGAATATGAGAGGCTTTGGAGATACCTATGGCTATCATTTGGTTGCGACGGGAAGGTCTGAAGTCTTTTTTGAAATGGGACCAAAAGCATGGGATATTTCTGCGTTTCAAATAATCATAAAGCAAGCGGGAGGTACCTATTCAAACTTTGAAGGTGATGAGTATGCATTAGGAGAAACTTCTCTTGCAACCAATGGATTACTTCATGAAGAAATGCTAAGAATCATAAAAAATTCATAGCAACGTACCTAAATGAGGTACGAACATTCTACGTCTTGAACGTTCGAATCCTGTCGTAAATGAATGGATGGGTCAGAAAAAGGGAAAAAAGAAACCAAAAAAGAATAAGAAGAAGTAACGACGCATAGTCGAGAACATACATTGTTGTGGATACCACAACAACTTGTGGTGAGTTTTTCCGTATCCACAAACACCACAACCCAAGCTCAACGCACCCACAAGTTGTGGGTCATATCTTGATCCACAACTCAATCTTCTTATTTCCATTTGCATTCTATAAAAGATCGTGCACAATAAAAATATGGAGGAAGATCACAAAAAAAGTCCCCAAAAAAGAATCCCCCGTCCGGTTGGTCATCGATCTTTTCCTCATCCAAAAAACACCGTACGGATGATGACGATGACAAACTTATCGATATTGAAATAAACAACCCGCTCCACAAAATCACCAAGCTTCTCGAAGACATCAAAAAGCAAAAAGCGTTTGCTTTTACCCTCAAGGGTTCGCTGGGAGTGATGGGAGTATTTCTTGCCCTTGGCGTGTTTGGTATCTTTGGAGGTGGTCAGATTCTCTGTGAGAAAGGTATTCAATCACAGATTGGTACGGTCAAAACCCTGCAGTATACGGAGTCCGATCCCGGACCATCGATTCCGCTTCTTTCCGATATTCTCGATTATTTTGTTCCCAAAACAGAGCACAATAGGACTGTGCTTGTCAGACCCGACGCATCGCTGGTACGCCTCCCCTATGCGCGTTTCATTCCTTTTGAAGATTATGAGAATAAAGTAGTCATTGTCACCGGTTCCTATGACGCCTGTTCCCAGAAACTGGTGGTTAAAGATCCGTCAGCTATCCAAGTACAGTGATTGCATGACAGGCTCTCCTTTTCCTTCTTTGTGTAAGAGTTCACACTCTTTGACAAAACTATATCAAAATACACCAATTAGCTTATCATGTCATCCCCGACCTGACCTGCCTGCCGGCAGGCAGGTCGGGGATCCATGCCGTTGACATAGTATAAAGAATGGATTCCCGCTTTCGCGAGAATGACAATCAGTGTCAAGAATCCTGAACTCTTACACACGAATTTCCGACTGGTTTACATGAATACTAATTGATATAATTTAAGCGGTGAAAAAAATTCTTATATTTCTTATCTTTTTATTCATCGGAATTGTTTTGGGAAGTATTTGTTACGTTTGGAAAAGTAATCAGACGAATAGTGATATAGAACGAGTAAAAAAAGAGCCTCGATTTTCTATAGAAAAAGCTCCAACAAATTCAGAAAAAGGCACGATACAATCAATGGCAGGCACAATAAAATGGCAATCGCGTATCGCAACTGAGGCGGCTCAAATTGCTAAGCCAGTACCTATTCAACAAGGAGAAGAATTACTATCTGGTGAGGACGGAAGTGCAGTTATTAATTATCTGACAGGTTTAGCAATCTCTCTTTCACCAAACTCTCATATTTCAGTTATTCAAACACTCCCTACAAATTTTGTTTTTAAACAAATAGAAGGAACGATAGACTATCAAAAAAACAATCGTATCCCAGTGGCGATACGCAGTCTCCACTTGTTGACGCAAATGGATAATGGCGATATACAAATAGTAGTTGATGAAAAGACAGCGCATGTTGGAATTGCAATTAAACAGGGTTCGGCAAGAGTAGCATTTAATGATTCAAAAAACTTAAGTAATGTTTTAAATTTACAACAGGGAGATTTGTATCAGTTTGATGATGAAAAAAGACAGGGAAATATTGAGACCGGTCGTTAATTACTCAAAAGAATTCTTATATTTTTCAAGCGGATTTAGGATTGTTTTTCCATCATAACCAAGAGCCCACACAGCCACTCCTCCCAGATTATATTTATTGGTTAGTTTAATTTTTTCCAATGTGGCTTGTTCGTCCGGATAAAACATTTGATGATAGGTTCCGGTTTGTTGATCTTGATAAATAACATATGATTCTCTTGCCTCTGAATCTATTTGTGCGCTACAGGAGGCGCAAGATTCAATAAATTCTTCAGCTCGTCGATTACTAACTACTAATCCTGAGGCCGGCATAATTGCCGAGTGAGGAGTGTTTCCCAGTGTTTCCCACTCATATCCATAAAGCGGAGTTCCGAGAAAAATTTTTCGTGAAGGGATAAATCACAGAGCTTCTTTTACCCCGGTTTCTGTATCAAATTCGGCATTTATTCCTGCCCCTCCCATCGGAGATACTGCTCCACTTACCAATGATCCCGTGTAATGATAGTCATATGTCATAAGAATAAACCTGTTGCAAATTAGACTTGATTCATTCATAGTGAATATATATGAATACATCAAGCCTCATACGAAACAAGCGTCTTTGTCTTGCTATTACTGGGTTAACTCCCTGAGAACTTCTCGCCATTTATCCTGAATTTGAAGCGTATTACCATGAAGCAAAGCAGATGATGAATAAACATAGGAAAAGAAAGTTTGGAGCAGGAAGAATAGGGAGCATGGAGACCTCTCTAGAAAAACTGGTATTTATCCTCATGTATATGAAATGTTATCCCACATTTGATCTTATTGGCTTTTACTTTGACATGTGGGGAAGTACTGCCTGTCGGAATATGCATTTCCTCCTCAATGTCCTTGAGAAAACACTGGGAAGGAATATGTCACTCCCAAAGCGAAGAATCTCAACTCCTCAAGAGTTTGAAGAGCTTTTCCCT
>PFSC01000135.1 GCA_002788865.1 Candidatus Roizmanbacteria bacterium CG_4_9_14_0_2_um_filter_39_13 | reverse complement strand
AACCTACGGTTTTCAATCTTTCCCTAAAAGGTATCCCTGCGGCAAGACCGCAGGGAATTGCAAGTTAAATGAAAAAAAAGAAATTCTCCTTTTCAAACATACGTATCGTCCCCATGCATGGAGTCTTCCTGGTGGGTATTTAAAGTCAGGCGAACACCCACGAGAAGCTCTCGAAAGAGAAATAAAAGAAGAATCTGGTTTGGTTGTAAGTGTAGATGAATCACTTAAGACACGTACCGACAGAGAAACGCCACGACTTGATCTGTGTTATACAGGTATCTTAATTGGTGGAGATTTCATTCCAACACACGAAGTATCAGAGTATGGATTTTTTTCTCAGGATAAACTGCCCTTACTTCGGACTAACCATGTTTTTTTAATAGATGAGGTTTTGAAATCTGCTAAACGATAATACTGCGTATATACCCTTCATTTACTAACCCCCGGGGGTTAGTAATTTTTGATATAATCATACCGATATGAACTTAAAAAATAAAACAATTCTGGTCACTGGTTCATCAAGTGGTATTGGTCAAGCAATTGCTACCGCATGTGCAAAACAGGGCGCTATAGTCCTCGTACATTATCGGAATAATGAAAAAGGTGCTCAAGCAACTCTAAAGCAAGTAAAGAACTACGCACAGGGCAGCGTCTTCCAAGCCGATCTTTCAAACCTCGCAGAAGTAAAAATATTGTTTGCAAAAATTACAAAAGAGTATCCTAAACTTGATTGTCTCATAAATAATGCAGGCGAATTTCTATCAGGCAATCTTGACGATTATGATCTTTGGCAGTCAGAATTTCAAAATATATTTTTCACTACACTCTATGTTACCAATGAGTTTCTTCAAACAAAAAGCTCAAAAGGTTTAAGGAAAATTGTTAATATCAGCTCTGTTTACAGCTTTTTAAATACAGGGAGTCCAGAAGGCATGCAATACTGCGCAGCCAAAGCCGCAATCAATAGTTTGACAGTAAATCTTGCCAAAAAGCTTGCACCACATATTCTTGTTAACGCTGTTGCACCAGGATATACATTGACTCCAAACTGGAAAGGAGTATCTAAAAAAGATAAACAAACAGCTGCAAATTTTACTAAAATCAAACGCTTTATTACACCAGAAGAAGTTGCTTCTGTTGTTGTTACGCTGTTACAAAACGATGCCATAACTGGTGAAATTATTCGCATAGATGGAGGGTTGCACTTGTCAGAAATTTTTTAACTTGTGACTCATAAAACAATACCTATTCTTACAAAAGAACTAGTCCTGGAGTTCCTATCTCATCACAAACTTATGTCGGTCGCAACTTATGGTGATTTTCCCTAGATTGCATCGGTTTACTACACCTTTGATAAAGATCTAAATCTGTATTTTTTAAGTGCTCCATCAACTCTTCACGCAAAGCAGATTCTGCAAAATTCTCAAGTCGCAGTATCTATCGCAGATAGTCATCAAGGCATCTTATCTAAAAAACGGGGACTTCAGATTTCAGGAGAAGCCCATCAGATTTCTGGAACTGCAAAGATTAAACACGTATTACAACCCTGGAAGTCAGCACTTGGCGTGGTTGACCCAACACTCACCCACAAAGTCGCAACCGGGAAAATGTTCAAGATTATGCCCAAAAAAATCAAACTCTTTGATCAAGAACTCTTTAAAGTAGAAGATGGCATGGAACCGGTTTTGGAACTTTGACCATTCTGCTATAATATAAGTATGAGAACGGTAAAAAACATTTATCACAAATTATCTGCTCTTGTATGGCAAGAGGGAGGTATATACGTGGCTAAAGGAATTGAGGTTGAGGTTGCCAGTCAAGGATCAACAAAAAAAGAAGCGTTACAAAATCTTCAAGAAGCTTTGGAGTTGTACTTTGAAAATGAACCACAGCTCAATATTAGCTCATCTTTTCATGATATTTCTTTAGAAAAAGTAGATATCCAATATGCCTAAGCTCTATTCTGCAAGAATAATCATCAAAACTCTCCAGAAAGCGGGATTTGGAAAAATATCACAAAAAGGAAGTCATATTAAGCTCAGAGGTCTCAGAGGTGGAAAACTTTGCACTGTCATTGTCCCCAATCATACAGAAATTGCAAAAGGAACATTCGGCAGTATATTGAAGCAAGCCGAAATGACAAGAATTGAATTTGAAGGAGTGTAAATCACACTTAATCATCCTCTGTTTGTCAAAAATATAATAATTCTAGAACTGAATATTTCTTCTTTCTAGAAGCATTTTCAGATCTTGCTAATTTTTCAAAGAACCTTCATAGGGTATATACACATCACCTAAAAAAACCATTTTCGACAATAAGAGAGTATACTTGCGAGATAGTAGTAGAAATAAAAAAATAATCTTATGAGAAAAACGTCACAAAAAACACAGTCGGTATACGAGTGTCCATTTTGTAAAAAAATTATCCCTTCGTCAAAAAAAACTGAAGTATTCTATCGAAGTACCTGGGTAAATGGATGTAACGAATGTTTTGATCTATCGATAACCGAAAAAACTGTAGTAGGATTTCAAGAAAGAAATTATTGAGGGTTTATTTACTTTTTCTCCGTTGTCGGATCAGCTTCTTTACTCGAAAATTCATCTTTTTTTTCAATAGAGATGCTGGTTTCTTTTTATTTGTTGTTTTGCTATTTGACATAGATAATATATATACTGAGCTTCATGAGTCTCAGTATATATAAACTGATATTTTCTTACTTAATGGGAATTTTTCTTTGATTTTCTTGCATTCAAGGCAGCTTTTCTGTCGACCGCTCTTTGCTCACTTCTTGATTTTATCGCGGCATATTTATCACTACTTTTTTTGTTCATGATATTTACCTTTTTTTGACATTCGACATCAGGACAGACAAGCTCCGTATTTACTATTACGGAGTCGTCTACCTTTTCTTCCCAGATTTTTGATACCACGCGCTCGGTTCCACACCGAATACATGGACTATTGGGTATTTTTTTCATACAGTGGTACTTTAATAATTTCTTCTGTCTCCTCGAGAGTTATCTCTATTAAATCCTCCTCCACCTGTTCGATTTTCTCTTGGTTTTGCTACGTTTACTACTATCTTTCGCTCTTGTACTTCTTGACCGTCCATTTCTAATGCTTTTTGAGCATCTTCTTCATTCTTGAATGTGACAAATCCAAATCCTTTTGATCGTCCTGTGTCACGATCTGTGATTACAACTGCTTCTACTATTTCTCCATACTGAGCAAATAACTCCGCAAATGTATCATTTGTTATAGACCATGGCAACCCGCCGACAAATAATTTATTCTTATCCATATTTCTTTACGCACCCCCTCTCAATTAAAATAATGTTTAACGCTTTCGCTTTTGAAAATAACTTCTTCTTTTTATATCTTGATCGAGATAATGTGCTTCCATTACCTTAATATTACTCCCATCAAGCGTTGAATTGTTTAGCTCTTTAATAGCCGTCTTTGTACTTTCCATTGAGTCCATTTGCACATACCCATAATTTGAATTTTTTACAAAATTTGTAGTTCGTACAATGCGTAGAGACATTACTTCCCCAATTTTTGTAAAAGCCTCACGGAGTTGATCTTCTGTAGTTTTATCTGAAAGCTTTCCTATGTAAATTTTTTTTGCCATGTATAAATAAGTTTGAGTATGAAGTATCGTTGAATAGGAAGAAAAGAATTTCTTATCTAATCAGGAAGAGTTCGTACGTTTGAATATGAATACAGTATACACTATGTTTGCAATAATAATCAATCAATCGATATGACTCAAGTAATTTCCTCCTGAACTTCATTCGTTGCCTCATTGTAAAATCCTCCTGAAATATCCTGTCAGTTAGGAGGTGAAAATCATGATAAAAAAAGATGTACATGCTGTCATCCGAGCATTTTCAAAACAGTACAAACATGCCAGAAAGCATGAAAAATCTGAATTGTTAAGCCATCTTG
>PFSC01000040.1 GCA_002788865.1 Candidatus Roizmanbacteria bacterium CG_4_9_14_0_2_um_filter_39_13 | reverse complement strand
GATCTTAAAAAATTATGGGATAGGTGGAAGCTTATGAAAAAGTCGGATTCAGCAACCATTTATGTTACTTAAACTGATGATACAGAAAGTATGTTATACTATAGGTTATGAATGAAAGAATGCATCCGTGGAGATTTACCGACTGGAGACTCGAATCATTGCAAGAGCCACATATTGAATCGAGTAAGCGATTATATGAGGCTATGAGCCATGTATTCAACAGCCAAGTCTTCAAGGAAGTGTATCCTAACCCAGAACTGACTCTCACCTGCTTTATTAACAGTACGGTTTATGCTGGAGAAGAGGATTTTGCATTAATCGATGGAATTTATCAAGCCACCCACGTTACCGCCAGAGCCACCCGCTATCAGCATCAAATTTCGCGAGGTGGGGCAACCTTGGAGTTTTATAATGATCAAAATAGGAAAAGCTTTTTTGATGAGTTGGCGAGTTTTGATCCAGGAGTTACCAAACTAATCGATAATTTATGTGGGAACAAACTTGTTGTAATAGCAGATAACTTGCTTCATCCTGATAATTTCGAAACTTTGTTTAGGGTTGCATCGCATGAACTTCATCACTTCAATAGCAGTATAGGAGAGGCTCGCCCTACAGCGCAAAATATAGCTGACGGTTGGCCACGGTATGAAATGCATACTAGCGGAATGATGACGTATTTCACTGATGGCGACAAAAAAATAGTACAACAAACTGGATATCAAACAGACGACGCTTATGCGCAACTTCACGAAGATGTGGCAATAGCTCAGTTTGGCGAATTAGAGCTTAGTGATATGATAGATCATCGCAGAGCTCTATGCGGAAATGAAGTTGATGGTGTAGATGGCATAGAGGTTGCTCTTTATGAAAAGTATAAAAGCGGTCTTGGAAGAGCAATCCACCTTGCCCAAATGGGCCAATAAAACTCCATGTATTTTGATCTGTTTACGGAGGGTATTGAGATGAGTTGTAGTTTCGGATACCAAGATCCCAGGAGGGAAAAGATCTTTCAGAAGCAAGTCCAGGACGTCTCCGTGTTTTATGCCAAAGAATTGCACAAAGAGGAGTAAGTTTACCGCCCGATATTCTATTTGGCGTGACGTATATTACAAGGTCTCAATCGAGTGAGGGAATGGCGCCAATTGTCAATTCATGTGAGAATGCAACTTCCTATATAAACGAACATTTTCTTTCCTAATAAGTTCATTTTTTCTTGCATTTTCATATTCATAGGTGTATATTTTAGGTATTTACGTATATTTATCGTAAAAATTACCCATTTTCCTCATTATTATTTGCATATTTTTCTATGAAACAGAAACAAGACTACGTCAAAGTATCAAGTTATGAAGGTCGAAAAGGAGAAGTAAAAAAGGTTGTATTACTGTATTCAGGTGGACTTGACACATCGGTCATGCTCAAATGGATCCAAGATGAATATAATGCAGAAGTTATTGCGCTCACCATAGATATCGGTCAACAAGCGGATGATCTTGAAATTATTCACGAAAAAGCTCTCAAACTTGGTGCCATAAAGGCAATGGTTATTGATGCTAAAGACGAGTTTGCAGAAGAGTACATTGCAAAAGGAATAAAGGCCAATGCGTCATATCAGGGGAGATATTATTTAGCAACCTCAATGGGTAGGCCACTTCTTGCCAAATGGGCAGTAAAGATTGCAGCTCAGGAAGGTGCTGACACGATAGCACACGGATGTACCGGAAAAGGGAATGATCAGGTTCGGATAGAAGGGAGCGCATTAGCGTTAAATCCTGATATTAAAATTATTGCTCCTGTCCGGGAATGGGGAATGGGAAGAGATGAAGAATTAGAATATGCTAAAGAGCACAATATTCCTGTAAAACAAACTGCAGATAAAATTTATAGTTATGATGATAATCTCTGGGGGGTTTCTGCTGAGGGCGGTGAAATAGAGAATCCGGCATTAATTCCAAATCTCGAAAAAATCTTAGTAGTTTGTAAATTGCCCAAAAACGCTATAGATAAAGAAGAGGTAATTACTATTTCTTTTGTAAAAGGTATTCCTGTAGCAATTAATCAGAAGAGATTTAAACTTTCTCGATTAATTCAGGAATTGAACAAAATAGGTGCTCAGCACGGCATTGGGATTGCTACTCATATAGAGGATAGAGTCGTTGGATTAAAAATTAGAAATGTATATGAAGCTCCTGGAGCAGAAATCATTACGATAGCACACCAAACATTAGAAAAGTTTGTCTGTACTCGATCTGAGAATGAATTTAAGAATGCCATTGATATTAAATGGGCATATATGTGTTATGGAGCATTGTGGCTTGATCCTTTGATGTCTCATTTAAATGCATATACAAATGATGTCAATCAAAAAGTAACCGGAGAAGTCAAGGTCAATCTTTATAAGGGAAAGGTAGAGGTGCAAGCCTTAGAAACCCCAAATAGTGTATTTAGCGAAAAACTTGTTACATTCATGGCTTCACATGACTTTAATCAAAATGCTTCACCAGGGTTTATAGAGCTCCATACACTTCAAATGCGCATGGCACAAAGAAGCGAAAAGACCGCCCTGTTGTCTATAGGTAAAAGAGAAAACAAACAGAAACTGCGAAAAGAAATGAAGATGCTTGCTGATGCTCAATTTCAGCTTTATGCAACATACAAAACTCACAAGTTCTTGAAGCGTGAAGGAATTGAGGCAATCCTGGTTCACAAGATCTCTGAAGTAAACGATCAGCCCAATTTATTAGATCTTCTTGAGGCAAATAGATTTGATCTCATTATCAATATCCCAACAGATACCGAAAAAGAGGAGCGAACCGAGAAGGAGCTTACCGACGGACAAACCATACGAAAGTATGCCATCAAGAACAACACACACCTTGTCACCGATGTTGGAGTAGCAAAGAAGCTTGTGGAGCAGATAATTACTAAATAATGCCTATTCTTTCTTGACAATTATGTCCCAGTTGACAGCCGAACCCACGGCTGTCACCATGGGTCTTTCATACTTATGGATATCTACGATGGAATAATTCTGGAATAGTTTTTTAATAAGATCTTTACTGAAAAAATAGTGAGGGATATCTCCATCGTCCTGATCCGTATTGAGTTTGGTGCCATCTTTTGCTGTTTCCCCAGTCGCATAGCGTGGATCTTTTGTCGAGGGGACAATAAGCACAAAGAAGCCATTATCTTTGACAAGTGAAAGACTGGTATCAACTCTTTCTTTGATTTCATTGAAAAAACCATGATGAATGACTAATGACGAAACAACAATATCAAATCTCATATCTTGATAGGGAAGTGCTTTGTCCATATTATGCTCAAATATGATCATTCGTTCGTCTGATATGGATGATCCTTCTTTGATCTCTTTTATAATCTCTAAAGCCTTTGGAGAATTGTCGTATGCATATATTTTTGCATCAGGAAACTTCTGATGAAGATAAAATGTATGGCGTCCTGTCCCGCAACCGATATCTAAAATCGTACGATTATTGCCGGTATCTTGAATCAAATGAGTCAATTTTTTAATCCTTGCCCAACAAGTGGCAGAGCTCGTAAACTCTTTTCAAGTATTGGCAATGAAGTACGAATTCGTTCCGATGCCCGGTTATACCCATATGCAAAAAGCAATGCCTTCATCGGTCGGTATGTGGGCGGGAAGTTTTGCTGAGAGCTTAATAGATGATTTGAACGTATTGAAAAGTGCATTCGATGATGTTGATCAATCTCCTCTTGGCTCTGGGGCGGCTTATGGTGTCTCACTTGAGATTGATCGCGAGTATTCATCTAAGCTTCTCGGATTTGGTAAAGTTCAAAACAATTCGCTTTATGCTCAAGTTTCCCGTGTCAAATCACAAGCGGTCACGCTTCATGCGTTGTCGCAGATCATGTTGACGTTGTCTCGGTTT
>PFSC01000041.1 GCA_002788865.1 Candidatus Roizmanbacteria bacterium CG_4_9_14_0_2_um_filter_39_13 | reverse complement strand
TTCACTTGTTCTCGTGATTTAATGATTTATTTACTCTATGATATTTCGACTTGATCGTTTTTTTCTGGATGAAAAAGATATTTTTACTTTTTTGTTTGGGCTATTTTTGGTAGCTGTACACTATTTGAAAATTCCCATTGAACCATTTCGCTTCGGCTCACTTGTTGTGTTATTCCTTTTTCTCGTGATAACTCGATCGATGAAAAATAGTATTAGTTTTCGCGGCTATGTTGTGATCGCGCTGTTTGGATTTGTTTTTTCGACATTTCTTTCGCCCTATGGATTAGGTATCTATCTCTTTATCGCCTCGATTATTTACTCAAAATGGGGGAGGATTTGACGTGTAACGTGTAGCGTGAAACGTGAAATTATTAATTATTCTGATTTTTGACTTCGTTTTTCAAGTTCTTCATATATTTCTTCAACGCTAATTTTTTGAAAACATAATAGTATTAATAAATGAAAGATGAGGTCTGATGTCTCTGCAATCATTTCTTTTTTATCTGTTCCTTTCATCGCAATCACCACCTCTATTGCTTCTTCACCAACCTTCTGAATCACTCGATCTTCCCCCCTTTTTACCAAAGAAGCAACATACGAGTCAGAAAAACCATTTTGTGCACGATCTTTGATTATGGAATAGAGTTTTTCAAGAGTCATTGGTTTATCTTTTTAAAACAAGTAATATTCCCCGTGTGACAGACACATGAACCAATTAAGTTGACTTGAATAAGAAGTGTGTCTTTATCACAGTCTTCATGCATTGATAGAACTTTCAAAACATTGCCTGAGGTTTCTCCCTTTTTCCAGATTTTTTTACGTTTTCGACTCCAAAAATATACATAACCCGTTTGCTTTGTTAGCGTAAAGGCTTCATCATTCATAAACCCGAGCATATACACGTTTCGAGTTTTGGCGTCTTGAATTATGGCTGGTGTGAGTTTCATGATCGAACTAAAATGTTATGATCAGTCAAATATTTTTTGACATCTTTTATTGTCAGCTCTCCGAAATGAAAAAGAGAAGCGGCAAGTGCAGCGTCTGCTTTTCCTTCAATAAATATATCTTTAAAATCTGCAAGTTTTCCTGCTCCACCTGACGCGATAATTGGCACATTGACTACTTTTGTAACCGCCTTAGTCAACGCTATATCAAATCCTTGTCTCATACCATCGGCGTCTATACTGGTGAGCAATATCTCACCAGCACCAAGCTTTACTGCTCGTTGTGCCCATTCTATAGCCGGCATCCCGGTATCAGTCTGTCCTCCATTGATTATCACATTCCATTGATTTCCGATACGTTTGGCATCAAGGGATAAAACCACACATTGAGTTCCAAATGATTGGGCACATTCGGATATCAGAGAGGGTCTTTTGAACGCTCCCGTATTGACGCCTACTTTGTCTGCGCCTGCTCGCAAAACCAGTTGCATGTCTTTTTTTGTACGTATACCACCACCAACGGTAAAGGGAATTGTTACTTCTTTGGCAGTTCTTTTTACCACATCAAGCAATATGTTTCGGTTATCAACCGTTGCAGTGATATCAAGAAACACCAGTTCGTCAGCTCCTTGGTCATCATATTTTTTGGCCAGTTCCACAGGATCGCCAGCATCGCGAAAATTAACAAACTGAATACCTTTGACCACCTTCCCTTCTGTCATGTCTAGACAAGGAATGATTCGTTTGGTTAACATAATTAATTAAAATAATTGATAACATTTTTTAACAGTTGGAATCCAACTGCTCCGCTTTTTTCAGGGTGGAATTGGACGCCGACAATATTATTTTTTGCAAAAATACTGCAGTAGTCCAATCCATAAGAAGTTATGCCGAGTGATATGTTTGCATCTGTTGGAATACAGTAATAACTGTGGACAAAATAGAAATAGCTATTATTTGGAATTCCGGCTTTCAGATTTGAAGCACGATTTGCATCATTAAAAGATACGTTATTCCATCCGATCTGAGGAATTTTATTTTTTGAGTCGAATTTATTAACGCTACCTTTGATGAGGTCGAGACAGTCGACATCGCCTTCCTCGCTCTTGCTCAAGAGAAGTTGCATTCCAAGACAAATGCCAAGAATTGGTTTTCCTTTATTGACTTCAGAAATAATGACCTTGTCTAGATTCAGTTTTTTCAAATTTTTCATTCCCTCACATGCAGCGCCGACGCCAGGCAAGATCAGGACGTCGGCGCTTTGGATTGTTGTTGCATCGTTTGTAACGATAGAAGGTGCGCCTAATTTATCTAAGGCATTTTCCACGCTATCCAAATTATTTATACCGTAATCAATGATGGCTATCATAGGATTCCTTTCGTCGATGGAATTGATGATAAGTTGCGACCATCTAGCTCGCAAGCCATTCGAATTGCTCTTGCCATTGCTTTGAAAATGGACTCGATTTTGTGGTGATCGTTTCTTCCATTTTCAACTTTAATAAAAACATTAGCCTTTGCATTCTGAGCAAAAGCATCCCAGAAATCATAGACAAGCTCAGTACTCAGATCACCGACCTTTTCTCTCACAAAGTCACATTGCAGGGTGAAGGCATACCGTCTGGCAAAATCAATTGCTATCGTCGCTATCGCTTCATCCATAGGAAGGATAAAAAAACCATATCGGTTGATTCCTTTCTTGTCTCCCAGAGCTTGAGCAAAAGCTTGACCAAGCACAATTCCAATGTCCTCAACAACGTGGTGTTCATCGTTATAAAGTTTGTTATCACCAGTTGCGTTGATCTCCAAATCAAACAATCCATGCTTTGTAAACAAGTCAAGCATGTGATTGAGAAATCCAACGGGCGTTTCGATTTTTCTCTCTCCGATGCCATCAAGATTCAAAAACATAGATATCTCGGTTTCGTTTGTTTTCCTCATTGCCTTAGCTGTCCTTTTCATAATAAATATTGAACAACTTCTAACATTGTTTGGAATCGAATCGTGCCAATAGTTTGTTTCCCCACAAAAATAGAAGGTATTTTGGCTCTCTCTGCTGCAATCACATCGCTGGGACTATCGCCAATATACACAGTTTGTTTTAAATTGAGTTTTTCAATAACCATGAGTATGGAGTCGGGTGACGGTTTGCTATTTTCGACATCTTCCAAAGCAATAATGCAGTCAAATATTTCAATTAACTTATTTTTGTTGATTACATATTCAGCTTCTTTTTTTGGTCGTCCTGTGGCAATTCCCAATTTTTTATACTTATTTTTTAGTGATTGTACTTTTTGCTTTGATATCAATAGTTTTTCATTATTGATTAATCCAGATTTTTGACCATTATCTAAATATATGGATTGGAAATATGATTTAACTCCTTCATAAGATATATTTGGATTATTTATTAATGCGTATGTTGCATCCCAGTCATTGTTCATTCCTACTGTGTTTTTTATCTCATCAACCTCAGACATCAAAACGCTTCTTTCTAAAAAATAACTAGTAGTCTGTCTTATCGCTTCACGATATGATTTGGATATATCTACCAAAACCCCATCCATGTCAAAAATCAAACCGTCATATGTTACTTTCATATAATATTTCTTAAACTTTTAATTAATTGATTATTCTGCTCTCGATTGCGAACAGTGACACGTAGACATCCTTCCAAATATGGCTTGTTGCTTCTATCTCGAACGAGAATATTATTGTCTTTTAGTTTTTCATACAATTCTTTTGCTTTATCTCCAACTTTGACTAAAAGAAAGTTCGCTTGAGATGGCACAACATTGAGTCCAAGTTCTGTTAATTCTTTTGTCAATCGAGATCGTTCACGCATGATCATCTGAGATTGTGACTTGATCCATGCGGTATTTTTTTCAAGAAGAAGCTCTGCAAATTTATAGGAAAACCAGCTTACTCCCATAGGAAGACGAATGGCATCAAACACTTGAGAAAGTTTGGAACTTGCCATAAGGTATCCGATACGTGCCCCAGCCATTCCTCCGAATTTTGAGAAACTTCGAAGAATAACGAGATTATCATACTTTTTGAGAAGCAAAACCGATGTTTTTCCATAAAATTCCCGATATACCTCATCAACCAGAACAACTCCTGTTGAATTTTTCAAAATCTTCTCAATATATTCAGTGGATGTCACCGTCCCTGTTGGATTGTTGGGATTGCATATAAATACAATTTTGGGTTGTTTCTCTTTTATGGTCTTCAGAAGCCTATTCAAATCAATTGCAAAAGTCTGAGTTAGAGGCACTTGGATAGCCACCCCACGATTGATCTCGGACTGAATACGGAACATTTCATATGTCGGCGGTTGAATAATAAAAAAATCTCTAGGGTTGAGAACTGCTTTCGTAACAATATCCAATGCCTCATCTCCGCTGTTTGTTACTGTTATCATTTCTTTTTCAAAACATTCATATCCAGTAATTAGTCCTTTTAGTTTCGTATAGGAAGGATCGCCGTACTCATTTATCGGACATTTTATCTTGAGGTCATTGATAAACGATTCAAGGCATGGTGGAGGAACAGGAAGCGTATTAGTGTCAAAACGCAATATATCCTCCGGCACATTGGATTCCCACTCATACGGAGTGAGTTTTTTAGCCATTTCCGATAAGTACTTGTCGGTGTAATTCATAATTTTATTTAAAACTTGTAAATCGTATCTCTGTTGATACTTTGTGGGCTGGCAAGCCTTCTGCATCTGAAAGGACTCCTATTGATGTTTGAATAGCTTTTAACCCACTTTTTGTACACTTCTGAACTTCTATCCATCTCCCAAATGCTTCGACGCCGAGTGGTGCGTACATTTTGGCCATACCACCGGTTGGTAGGACGTGATTTGCACCAGTGGCATAATCACCACTCGACTTACTTGTCCAGTCTCCTAAAAATATTGATCCCACATTATTAATCTGCGCAACCACTAAGAGATTGTCTTTTGTCATGATCTCTAAATGTTCCGGAGCATAGTTATTTGCAAACTTGATCGCTTCATCCATATTTTTTGAAATCGCAATAAGTCCGTAATTTTTCAAAGACGCTCGAATGCGATCTGCGGTACTCAGAGTTTTGAGCTGTGTTTTGATTTCGGCAATAGTCTTTTCTGCAATTTCTTGCGATGTTGTCACCAGTACACAGGCTGAATCCTCAGCATGTTCTCCATCTGCAAGAAGATCTGCTGCGATAAATGCTGGATTTGCAGATTCGTCAGCAATAATGAAGATCTCAGACGGTCCTGCCGGCATATCGATTGCAACATCTTGAGAAACCAGTACTTTTGCAGAAGCTACAAATCTATTTCCTGGTCCAAATATTTTAGAAACTTTGGGAATTGTTTTTGTGCCATAGGCAAGTGCAGCAATAGCTTGTGCGCCACCAACTGAATATATTTCGTTTATTCCCGCGATGTCTGCAGCGACAAGAATATTTGGATTTATTTTTCCAGATAAATCAGGTGGCGACACCATTACGATCCTCAAGCATCCAGCTATTTTTGCAGGGATTGCCGTCATAAGTACAGTCGATGGATATGCGGCTTTTCCTCCTGGAATATAAAGCCCAATGGTTTTAATAGGTCGCCATTCTTGCCATACTGATATTCCATTTTCCGTTTTTACCATTGTACGTTTTCTTTTTTTGAGTTGAGCCTTTTGGAATAATTGAATATTTTTGGCTGTCTGTTTTAGCGCCAAAATGGTTTTATTATCGACTTGACCATATGCTTTTTTTATATCTTTATTTGAAACCAGAATATTTTGTATCTCGACTTTATCAAATTTTTTTGTGTATTTTTTCAAAGCAACGTCTCCATCTGTCTTTACGTCAGAAATAATTTGTTTCACAATAGGGATTACGTCGTCAATATTTTCACGACTTCTTTTTCATAACTCTAGTTTTTTCTTGATAGGATAGTTTTGACAATATTTGAATTTTCATAGTTAGGCAATTATTTTTTCAATGGGTAACACAATGATTCCTGAAGCTCCGGCATCTTTAATTTTCGAAACTTTTTCCCAAAATACATCTTCTTCGATGACAGTTTGAATAGAGACCCAGTCTTGTTTTGCCAGGCTTGAAATGGTTGGACTTTTTAAACCTGGAGCAATTTGAATAATTTGTTTGAGTTTGTTTTTTGGTGCATTCATCATGACGTATTTATATTTTTGCGCAGTCAAAACAGATTGAAATCGAAATATGAGTTTTTTTATCAGCTCGATCTTTTTTATATTTCCATCTTGGCGAGAAATAAGGACGGCCTGAGAGTCGTAGATTTTTGCAATGGTCCGGAGATCACTAATGGCCAGTGTGCTTCCCGTTGAAGAGAGATCGGCAATCCCTGCAGATAACCCAAGAGCAGGGGAGAGCTCGACTGATCCTGTTACTTTAACAATAGTAACTTTGATATTTTTTTCTTTAAAATATTTTGCAACAGTGAGAGGATATGAGGTTGCAATGGTTTTGTCTTGAAAATCAGCTTCATTAAAAATTTGAGAATCTCGAGGCACTGCAACAACCAGACTACATAAACCAAAATTAAATTTCATCTTAGATTCTACACAAGCATTTTTTTCATACAGTACATTTTCTCCAACTATGCCCAGATCAACTGATTTGTTTTGGACAAAATCTGGAATATCATCGTCACGTACAAAAATAATATCAAGAGGATAATTCCAGCATTTGGCATAGAGTTTTTGACCATCAGTATCAATCTCTAGTCCTGCCTTTTTCAAGAATAAAAGGGTGTCTGCCGTGAGTCTCCCATTCTTTTGAATTGCGATTTTCAGATTGTTATTTTGGAAATTTGGTTTCATATTGTTTGATAATTAAGTAATGTCATAAAGGCCAAAGAAAAACCCCGCTGTCTGCGGGGTGTAAAAGATCAAGTGTTGCCCACAAAATCTACCCCGCAGTAGCGAGGTAATGATGGTTTATTCCGTTTTGTATTTGATTAATAGCTAACATACAGAATATATTAACATGTTAACATGCTAAAGTCAAGTAATTATAATATTCAATATCTATTCCAATGCTATAATAGACTTATGGCACCACAATATAATCCTTATAAAGCAAAAAATAGCGAAGAGAAAGCTTTGGCAGAGGCTTTTGCAAAAGTTCAAACAACTCAAGAAAGTCTGAATTTGTTACGAGATCTTCTGACACCCAAGGAGCTTGAAGAATTTGGCAGACGCTTTGAAATAGCAAAACTTCTCGAGACGACTGATATGTCTTATGAAGCAATTGCAAAGAAAATGAAAACATCCACAACTACCGTAACTCGTGTTGCCCTTTGGCTCAATAATGGAAGTGGGGGATATAAAAAAGTGCTGGACAGGTTGGAAAAAGTTTGACAAAGGTAGCATTATGCTGCATAATAGGTGATATGGACACACTTCAAGTAAAACTATCGATGGATGAGGAGTTGGCGAAAGCTTGGAATCTCATTAACTTCGAATATAAAACTCTCAATAAGAGTGGAATTATTCGATTGGCCATAAATGATCTTGCAAAAAAAACTTCAGATAAACTATACAATAGTTTGTTAGATTACTTTGAAGAACTAGATAAAAATAGTGGTGGAATGACTGAGGATGAGTTTGCAGTTTGGTGGAATAAAAACAAGCATTCATTAAATGAATAATCCACTTCTCATATTGGATACTTCTGTCATTATTGCCCATTTAGTATCTCGCAGAAATAGCTACACGCGTGACGTGATTACAGAAGCAAGCAAGGGTCATATTGTGTTTGCGGTATCATATCAAACTTACGAAGAGCTAAGGAATACGATAACTTTAAAAAACATAAAAAAACTACCAGAATATAATGAAAGACGAGTGGGGCAATTTATGGTTTGGTACAAATACAATGCAAAGCTAATTTTTGCAAAAAAAACTGATTTTGAAAAAGAATCAAGAGATCCAAATGACAATATGTTTTTAGCACTTGCCCTTAAGTCCAAAGCCAACTATATTATTACTCTTGATAAAGATCTCCTCGAACTTACGTCGGTAGGAAAAACAAAAATTGTTACCCCTAGGGAATTTATGAAGGTTTTTAAGACGAGCAAGGCGTGAATGAGCAACGCCAATGATTTTAGTCTTACTTTGACAAAGTACCAAGGTATGTTTGAGCTTCTATACCAGCTTGAATTGCGGCGGGATTTTCACATGTAACTCTATTCAAGACGCCAATGAGAGTTTCAGGATCGGTCTCCATCCCGATTCTTACGTTTTTCACTTCTTCTGCTATCAAACTTGCACCATAACAACTTTGGTATCTCCTTCCGTCACACGTTTCCGGAGTTGGACACCTTGGTCCTGGAGTAAATTTTTCTGACATATGGGCAGTGTAACATACTATAGGGTAATTGTCAACGTATGTAGGAAAGATTTATTTACCTCACATTTACCTGTTGCCCCGCCTCACCTTCATGATTACAATCTACGCAATATTCACCAAACATATCTTTGAGTACAGTCTTTTCACGCATCTCTACAGCTGGATTGCTTGGATCAGAGATGTATTGATCTGTGTCTTTGTTTACCGAAACTTGCTTACGATACACATTTCCAGTTGAGTTTGTACCTTCGATCAGATATTCAAATCGAGTTGGACAGTTGTATCCGCCTTCCTGCCTTCCGGCAATTACCCCAGTGTCAGTACAGACTTGAGTACCGATGACGGTTGATGGCTTGACTGGCGGTAAATCTGGCTGATTCTCCAAGAGATACGTCATAGTTCTATTCCAGATAGGAGATGCTCCTGTGAGACCTGACGCGATCCCATATGCCATAGGAGTGAAGTCATTGTTCCCAACCCACACAGTGACTGCAAAGTTTGGCGTGTATCCGATCGTCCAATTGTCGCGAAGATCATTTGTGGTACCTGTTTTGACCGACACCGTTTGACCTTTAATAACAAGATCTGAGTGTGAACCAAAGGCCGAGGAGCGAGCTCCATTGTCGGCCAAAATGTGAGAAATGATAAATGCTGTCCCTTCTGAGATTGCTTTTTCTGTCTTCATCGAAAGATAGTTTGGTCTATCAATTGCCTGTTTGACATCTTGAACAAAGTTGTAATCTTTATATTCATAAATCACTTTTCCTGATTTATCTTCAATCTTCAATACATAGTTGAGCTTTCTGGGCCGCCCTTGATTGGCGAATACTGAGAATGCCTGTGCCATCTCGGTCATTGCTATCTCTCCGCCACCGAGAGTAAGCGAAAGTCCATATCGTGTTGAATCTTTGAAAGAATCGATGAGAAATGCAGAAGATGATGCAACAAAATCCTCAACGCCATTAAGCGCAAGCATTTTAACCGCAGGAATATTGTACGAGTTTGCCAGTGCATATCGAAGTTGGACAGGTCCATGAAAAGAATTGTCGTAGTTTTTGGGGCAATATGGCTTTGGTTGTCCAGGATTTGAAAAACAGGTGGGAACATCGAGAAACATGGTCGATGCCGTGACAATCCCACGATCGATACCCACTGCATAATTTATCGGCTTAATCGACGAACCCGGTTGTCTCGTGCCTGAAGTAGTCACGTTGAACGCTCCTGATCCACCATCAAAATAATTCACCGATCCGACCATGGCAAGAATTTCTCCCGTTGGAGGACGAGTCACGAGTAACGCTCCATTGGTGACTTTCAGACGAGCAATATCTTCTATTTCTTCTTGTGCGATTTTTTCGGCTTCTTCCTGAATTTGAAGGTCTAGAGTTGTTGTGACTTTGAGTCCACCTTCTTCAAGCTGTTTCAATCCATATTCTTGCTCAAGTAGTTTTTTAACTTCAAATACAAAGTGGGGAGCTTTTATTTTTGTTGTTGGGGGAAGAACGGTGACTGTTTTTTTTGAAGCTGCATTCATTTGCGTTTCAGTGATATATCCTTCTTCAAACATACGTTTTAAAACAAAATCTCGTCGCTCTTTAGCAAGTTCAGGATTTGTATGAGGAGAGTAGAGTGTTGGGGCTTGAGGTAAACCGGCAAGGAGAGCTGCTTCGTCAAGTTCAAGTTGATCTGGTGTTTTTGCAAAATACGTTTTTGTTGCTTGACCAATCCCATATGACGAGCCACCATATGGGACTTGATTGAGATACATCTCGAGTATCTCATCTTTCGTAAATATTTGTTCTACCCTAACAGCTAAAAACATTTCCTTCAGCTTTCGTTGAACCGTACGTTCCGGGGTAAGGAGTGCGCTTTTTACCAGTTGTTGGGTGATGGTAGATCCGCCCTGAAGATTGCCACCTTGGAGATTCTCTTTCACTGCTCGAAGGATGCCAGAAAAAATAGATATGCCTCCATGCTTATAAAAATCTTTATCTTCAACAGCAATGGTCGCTTGAGTTGAATATTTTGGAAGCGTCTTGAGCTTGACCGGCGTACGATTCTCCTCACGATACACTTCGTAGAGAAGTTCACCATTTCGATCGTAAATTTGACTTGAAATCGGTATTGCTTTGTATTCTTTGAGTGAATATGGGGAAGGAAGACCCACAAAAATGAAAAAATAGAGAAATACTGTTCCTGAAAGAATAAGGATAAGCCCGACAACAGTCAGTAGCGAGAATATCCAGAGCTTTCTTTTGAGTGTTTTTGATTGCAGTAGTTGTTTCATTTTTTTCATTGAAAGATAAGTATACTTTGCAAAAAACTATTTCTTCAAGCGTGGAAATAGTGGTTTGATTTTTTGAATCTCACCAGTAGTTGCCCCCATTATCTTTTCTGATGTATCTGGAATGAAAGGGGAAAGGTTAAGTCCAATCTGATACAGCTTTTCCAGCCACCTCGTAAGACCTTTATTTCTTTCCTCTTTCGATAATTTCCAAGGGGCTATATCATTTATTTCGGCATTGATAATTTTGATATGAACCCATATCGCTTCAAGAGCCTCGTTCAATCTGAATTCATTAATTTCTTTTTGTATATTTTCTTCAATGATGTGCTTTTTTGGCTTATCTATTACAATCCCATCTTGAGCAGCGAGCGTAGTTACTCGAGACAACAGGTTTCCCAACTCATTTGCCAGATCAGCATCATATAGTTGCCTCATCCGCTTGTCGGAGTAATCTCCATCTCCGAGCGTTGGAATTTCACGAAGAAGATAATAACGGACAGGATCTATGCCATATGTTTTGACAATCTCAAAAGGATCAACAACATTTCCCACAGATTTTGACATTTTTTGACCATCAACTGTGAGATATCCATGGGCAAACAAGGCGTGAGGAAGCTTAAGCCCTGCAGACATGAGGAATGCTGGCCAATACACTGCATGAAATCGAATGATACCTTTTCCGATGACATGAACATCTGCTGGCCACCATGTGTTGTATTTTTCTTCATCAGTCCCAAAGCCTATACCTGATTGATAGATATTGAGTGCGTCAAACCATACATACATCCGTTGTGAATCATCACCTGGAACGGGAACTCCCCAGTTTTTTGCACGCTCATTGGTCCTCGAGATACTTATGTCTTGGAGAGGTTCTTTGAGAAAAGAAAGTACTTCGTTCTTTTTGGTATCTGGCGCAATTTTTAATTCATCTGTTGAAATAAGATGTATCAGTTTTTCTTGATATCTTGAGAGTTTAAAATAATAGTTTTTCTCAGTCACTTTTTCGATATGTTTTCCTGGATGTTCAAAACATTCTCCTAGCTCATTCAATTCATCCGTATCGTAAAATGTTTCACATCCCACACAGTACAACCCAGAATATGTATCTTTATATATGTCACCATTTTCAAGACAGAGGTTCCACAATTTTTGACTTGCGATAAAGTGGTTTTTGGCACTTCCTTTTTGAAAAATGTCAAATTGTACATCAAGGATTTTTGCAAGATCTTCAAATTTCAGTGCATTCTCGTCAACAAATGACTGCACGTCTTTTCCAGCCGCCTCTGCAGCTTGGACATTTTTGAGTGCATTCTCATCACTACCCGAAAGGAGTAAAGTATCCTCTTTGAGAATAGTTTTAAAATACCTTGCTAAAGAGTCTGCTTGAACAAATTCAAGAGCATGTCCGATGTGAGGACTTCCATTAACGTATGGAATTGCTGTAGTGATATATTTATTTTTCATATAGTATTATCTGATGTTAAAATGTCATTCCTGCGAAAGCAGGAATCCAGACTGGATCCCCGATCGAGTCGGGGATGACAATGAAATTATTCTATTTTTGTATTCTTATTTGGAAACAGTTTTGCCACAACTATTATAAATGATAGAAGTAGTAATGTATTAAACAGTTCAAAACCCAAGAGGAAACTCATAGTGAGAGAAAAAAATACGAATGAAGTAGTCATTATCTGTCGTTTTCTCGAAAGGAAGTAGGAGCTGGTCAAGTATGCTATCACAGTTGATGCGATTATCCCCAATGAAATTATTAAAATATTCACTGGAGGGATAAAGATGATCATGATAAGGAGGCATGACACAAGAATGAGAAGCACCAAAGGCTTGGTAGATTGTAAACGTTGGGTAGTTCTTCTATGGAGCTTCATGAATCAAGGTTGCAACTTAGGTACGGATCTATTATAATTCTTCAATTGCTTTGTGATCAGCGTAAAGTGGATCAAAAGCAGTTAATCTAATTATTACACAATACATGGTCAAAACGAAACTACAACCACTTCCAGAAAGTAAGAATGAAATTATTAATGTTTTTGCACAAAAAGTAGGCGACACAGGTTCTCCAGAAGTGCAAGTTGCACTTCTAACCTTTAAAATAACACGCTTGAGTGAGCATCTTGAAGGAAACAAAAAAGATAATCATTCACGACGTGGACTTTTGAAAGTGATTGCAAAACGGCGAAGAATCCTCAATTATCTTCAAAAACTCGACGAAACGCGATATAAAGAGCTCATTAAAAAATTAGGACTTAAGAAATAATTATTATTTATTGAAAGAACAACGAGTGCAAGGTGTGTAACGTATAACGTGAAGTGCGCAACTTTTCAGGTTATTTGCTTCACGATACGCGTTACATAATTCTATTACTTCTCATTTGAGATAGTAACGTTTGCAATACGCATCTTCCAAGAAACCTTCTTTCTTATTTATTGTTTTATGAAACAACTTGAAAAGACTATCGATATCGATGGTCATACGCTCAAACTTCAGTTTGGGACAATGGCGAAAGCCGCAACTTCATCAGTATTTGCCTCAATGGGCGATACCTGCGTACTTGTCGCAGTCACTCTTGGAAAAGAGAACAAGAATATTGATTACTTTCCACTTCAGGTGGAGTATGTCGAACGCCTCTATGCAGGTGGAATTATCAAAGGTTCTCGTTGGGTCAAACGTGAAGGGAAACCAACAGATGAGGCAATTTTGAAAGGTCGTATAATCGACAGGTCAATTCGTCCGCTCTTTCCAAAAACATACAGACGAGAGGTGCAAGTGGTTGTCACTCTCATGTCTTTGGATGAAGAAAATGCTCCAGATATCCTTGCGCTAAATGCAGTGTCTGCAGCAGTTCATATATCTCCAGCTCCTTGGAACGGACCGGTTGCAGCAACTCGCATCGGAAGAAATAAGCCTTCCGAAGGAGCAGAATCATTTATCATCAATCCAACACGAAAGAAAGATGACGATTCGGTACTCGATCTTTTTGTCACATCAAATCGTGATGACAAAGTTATGATGCTTGAGACAGCTTCTATGGAGGTTTCAAATGAGACGATAATACAAGGGATCAAGTTAGCAAAGGAACAAAATAAGCAGATTATTGAGTTTATGGAATCAATCCGAAAAGAGATTGGACAAACCAAAGAAGTTGTCTCTGAGAATGTTGTTGAAGAAAATTTGAAAAAACTTCTCACCACAACATACAAGGGCGACCTTCAAAAGGTGATTGATTATAAGCTTGAAAAAGAATATGATGACGGATCATTTGTTGGAACGATTGTAGAAAAAGTCATGTTGGAAACAGGCGAAACCTACGAAAGTAGGGTGGTTGCAGAAGCGATCGATTATCTTACGAAGAAATTGATCTGTAGTAATACGATCGAAACAAAGAAGCGAATCGATGGTCGTGGAATTGACGAAATCCGTGTACTAAGTGCACAGGTTGGCATACTGCCACGTACACATGGTACGGGATTGTTTACTCGAGGAGATACTCAAGTGCTTTCCGTCGCAACTCTCGGATCTGCAAATCTTGAACAGCTGACTGAAGGTCCAGAAGGCCAAGGAGTAAAAAGTTATATGCATCACTACAACTTTCCTCCGTACTCGGTTGGAGAAGCTGGTCGCATTGGTTTCACTTCACGACGTGAAATAGGACACGGAGCACTTGCTGAAAAAGCAATTATGCCAGTTCTTCCATCTCAAAAAGAGTTTCCATATGCAATTCGAGTTGTTTCTGAAGTGTTGACCTCAAATGGTTCGACATCAATGGCATCTACTTGTGGATCGTCACTTGCGCTTATGGATGCTGGTGTACCGATAAAAAGGCCAGTTGCCGGAATTGCTATGGGCATGATGTCAACTTCGGATGACAAGTATGTGATTTTGACCGACATCATGGGAATTGAAGATTTCTCTGGTGAGATGGATTTCAAAGTCACTGGTACTACCGAAGGAGTGACAGCTGTACAGCTTGATGTCAAAAATAATGGGCTCACCGATGTGATGATCGAAGAGATCATGACACGAGCGCAAAATGCAAGACTCAAGATCATCGAAGTGATGAATGGCGCTATCTCAACACACAGAGCTGATGTGTCTCAATATGCACCTACCATTGTTGAGGTTCAACTGAAAACAGAAGATATTGGTACAGTCATAGGTCCTGGCGGAAAAATGATCAGAAGTATCATTGCAAAGACCGAAACCGAAATCAATGTTGATGACGAAGGGAAAGTCACTATTGCAGGCGTAGATCGTGCGAAAGTCGCAGAAGCTGCAGATACTATCCGAAACTTAGTTCGTGAAATTCAAGTTGGTGAAGAGTTCCGTGGTGAAGTGAAGCGGCTTATGGCATTTGGGGCATTCGTCGAAGTAGTTCCAGGAAAAGAAGGCCTGGTCCATGTTTCAAAGATGAGCTCAGGGTTTGTGAAAGATCCTGGAGACATCGTGAAACTTGGAGATATCGTGAAAGTCAAAGTCTATGAAGTTGATAGTCAAGGACGAATCAACCTTCAACTTACTGAGATGCCCGATGGTACTCCAGTCGAAATTCAAAACACCGCACCTCCCACTGAAGATAGACGATCAGGCGGGGGAGGCTACGATCGAGGAGATAGAAATAGCAGACCCGGGAGAGAAAACAACAGGCGTAGATTCTAAGTGAGTTTGATATACTAGCTTATATGTTGTGTCAAGACTTGAACAACCTAGCGCGGAAAATTATTGCTCAAAATCAGTATATGATTATTGGGAGCAGTAGTGAGTCTAATGCTTGGGTGTCTCCGGTAGTTTATGCTCCTGATTCTGACTATAATCTTTATTTTGTTTCATTACCTAATTCAAAGCATTCCGAGAATATTGCAAGTAATTCTCAAACTTGTATTTCGATTTTTAATTCCCATCAACCGTTTGGAGAGGGTGTGGGACTTCAAATTGAAGGGGAAGCTCAACAAGTAAATAATTCTGAATTAGTCCATGCCATTCGAATTTATGCTACGCGAAAATGGCCATATTCAAACAACATCCTTAAAACATATATTGAAGGATTCAAAAAGGTACTTAATCCCACTCCGGGTTTAATTCCCCGACGCTTGCGTCGTGATTGTCATTCCTGCGAAGGCAGGAATCCAGTCTGGATGCCGAATCAAGTTCGGGATGACACGAGATACCTCGACGCTTGGGTCGACGAGTATCATTGAGGGTTATAGTTTCCATTATGGGGGACCCGATACTTCATTACAGTGTTTAATAGAAGATTTAGAAAAAATTCAAGTTCGTCGTATTCCCTGATACTAGGGGTTAAGAATTGTTTAATCTCTTTTAGAGTTAAATTTCCCGCCGCTTGCGGCGTAACAATTGTCATTCCTGCGAAAGCAGGAATCCAGTCTGGATCCTGAATCAAGTTCAGGATGACATCGTAAATTCCAAACACCTATGCTTTCTCGTAGGGTATCTTCAAATGAAACTTAGAAGAGTTAGTATCGAAATTTGACCATCAAAAATAGATGTCTCTTCTTCTTAAAACAGTTCACGCTCTTTGACAAAATGGTATCATACAGTGCATGTCATCCTGAACTCGTTTCAGGATCTAAGTGTTGAGATGCTGAAATAAATTCAGCATGACAGAATACGTTTCAAAAAAGAGATAACTCTTACATACTTGTATTGCCAGATTTAAATATGTGACCGAACGACGGCATTGATAGGGGTCGTTGCCAGATTAACAACTGTTACTTT